>DATCVD010000480.1:0-3065 GCA_036567125.1 Pyrinomonadaceae bacterium
GGCCGCCCCCGCGCGGCCCGCCTTCGACGGCGCGCGCGCCTTCGAGCACGTCAGGCGGATGGTCGAGATCGGCCCGCGCCCGGCGGGTTCGGATGAACTCAGGCAGGCGCGCGAGTACATCATTAAAGAACTCGCCGCCGCCGGGTTGCGGGTGACGACCGACGAGTTCACCGCGCAGACGCCGCAGGGGCCGCGGCAGATGGTCAACGTCACGGCGGAGCTGCCCGGAAAGTCTGCGGAGGTCGTCGTCGTCGCCGGCCACTACGACACGAAGCCCGTCAGAGAGTTCCGCTTCGTCGGCGCGAACGACGGCGGCTCGTCCACCGGCGCGCTCATCGAGCTGGCGCGCGCGCTTAAGGCTTCGGGCCGCGAGCCTGAGTTCACCTACTGGTTCGCCTTCTTCGACGGCGAGGAGGCGTTCTGCAAGGAGTGGAACGACTGCTCGAAGCCCGGCCAGCCGGACAACACCTACGGCAGCCGGCGCTACGTCGCGCGCCTCAAGGAGGGCGGCGAGCTGCGGCGCGTGCGCGCGCTCGTGCTGCTCGACATGATCGGTTACAAAAATCTGTCCGTCCCGCGCGAGGGCTACAGCACGCGCTGGCTGACCGACATCGTCTGGGAGGCGGCGCGCTCGCTCGGCCACGGCCAGTACTTCCCCGACCGCGAGGAGTTCGCCGAGGACGATCACTTCCCGTTCCTGCGCGAGCGCATCCCCGCGGTGAACCTGATCCAGCTTACCGATTACATCGAGGCGGGCTACTGGCACACGGAGCAGGACACGCTCGACAAGATCGGTCAGCAGAGTTTACAGGTCGTCGGCGAGACCGTGCTCGCCAGCCTCCCGCGCGTCGAGGAGCGTTTGAAGCGCGAGCCGCGCGCCGGGGCGGGCGCGCCGGCGCAGGAGTAGGGTCTGCGGAGGTTCGTATGCTGCAAGCACCGGACATGCTCGTCCCCGTCGATTTCTCGCCCACGTCTCTGAACGCCGTCCGCGCCGCGCTCAAGGTGGCCGAGCCGGGCGGCGACGTGACGCTGCTGCACGTCATCGACGAGCACTTCGTCGGCGACGCCGTCGCCGCCGGCATCGGCACGAGCGACGAGATCGCGAGCAAGCTGCGCCAGATCGCCGAAGCCAACTTCGAGCAGGCGCTCTCCGAGGTCGAGGCGGGCGACGTGAACGTCGAGCGGATGATCGTCGTCGGCATCCCGTTCGTCGAGATACTGAAGATCACGCGCGACCTCGACCTGCCGCTCATCGTGATGGGCATGCGCGGCCGCACCGCGCCGCCCGAAGACTTCCTGTTCGGCTCGACGGCCGAGAAGGTGCTGCGCCTCGCGCGCGTGCCAGTCCTCTGCGTGCCGCTGTGAGGCCGGCGCGGGGCGAGGGCCGGCGGCGCGCGACTACGTTTTCAGGAGACGGGCGGAGGCCGAGATGACGGAGCAGGGCGTGAAGAGGATCGCGGTCGTCGCGGGCGACGGCATCGGGCCGGAGGTGGTGGCCGAGGCCGTGCAGGTGCTCGAAGGGCTGCGCGCGTCGCACGGCGTCGCGCTCGAATTCGAGCACTTCGACTGGGGCGCGGATAAGTTCCTGCGCGAGGGCGTGGGCCTGCCCGAAGGCGCGCTCGAAATGCTCTCGCGGGACTTCGACGCGATCCTCGCGGGCGCGTTCGGCGATCCGCGCGTCAAGTCGAACCAGCACGCCGAGGACATTCTGTTGGGGATGCGCCGCGGCCTCGACCTCTACATCAACCAGCGCCCGGTGCGTCTGCTCGACGCGCGGCTCACGCCCCTGCGCGACCGCTCGCCGGAAGAGGTGGATTTCGTCGTCTTCCGCGAGAACACCGAGGGCGCGTACATCGCCGCGGGCGGCTTCCTCAAGAAGGGGACGGCCGACGAGATCGCCACGCAGGAGGAGCTGAACACGCGGCGCGGGGTGGAGCGCATTATCGTCGCGGCCTTCGAGTACGCGCGGGCGCGGGGGCGCAAGAAAGTGACGATGGCCGACAAGTCGAACGTGCAGCGGTTCGGCGGCGACCTGTGGCAGCGGACTTTTAAAGAAGTCGCGGCGCGCTACGGGGGCATCGAGGCGAACCACCAGTACGTCGACGCGATGGCGATGTTCATGGTCTCGAACCCCGCGCAGTACGAGGTGATAGTTACGAACAACCTGTTCGGAGACATCCTGACCGACATCGGCGCGGCGTTGCAGGGGGGCTTGGGGATGGCCGCGTCGGGCAACATCCACCCGGGCCGCGTCTCGCTGTTCGAGCCAGTCCACGGCAGCGCGCCGCCGCTCGCGGGGCGCGGCGTGGCGAATCCGGTCGGCGCTATTCTGACCTCCGCTATGATGCTAGAATACCTCGGCCACGACGAGGCCGCGCGCGCGGTCGAACGCGCCGTGACCGGCGCGGTCAAATCGGGCGAGACGACGCGCGACCTCGGCGGCGCGCTCTCGACGCGCGAGGCCGGCGCGTGCGTCAGGCGGCGACTCGGGGCGGCGGTCTAGGGCAAGGGGTGCGAGGATTATGAGCGGTAAAGACTGGGGTCAGAAGCTGGTGGCGATCCTCGTCGTCCTTGCGATGCTCGCGCTGATGGGCATCCCGCTGACCGTCCTCGTCTTCTTCTCGGTCGTCGTCTTCTTCGTCTGGCGCGCGGTGGATCGCTCTGAGCAGCACGAGACGCGCCGCGTCTTCGAGTTCTACCTCGCCGCCCACGAAATCCTGCGCGACGACGACCGCCACTGGTACGGCTTCGAGATCAACGAGGCGGTCAATCAGGGCGAGGCGATCCTGCACGCGATGCGGGACGCCCCGCCGCTCGTCTATTTCGCGCTCGGCGCGCTCTACCAGCGGGCCGGCGACCACGAGGCCGCGGCCGAACACCTCGGCTTCGTCGTCGAGAACGAGTCGGCCTCCGAGGAGCAGCGCAGCGATCCCTCGCCGGAGCTGCGCCGCTACGTCTCCGTGCTGCGCCGCCTTGAGCGCGAGCCGGCCGAAGGCCCGCAGACCATCGCCGCCGTCCGCAGCTTGGAGCGCCTCCGCCGCGCTCGCTCGGCCGCCCTGCTCGCC
>DATCVD010000481.1:0-5373 GCA_036567125.1 Pyrinomonadaceae bacterium
ATCAGGACAACGCGCAGCCCGCCCACGCGCGCTTCCACGATCCCTTCGGCGTCGCCGTCGACGGCCGCGGCAACGTCTTCGTCGCGGACGCGGGCGCGTCGAACCGCGTGCGGAAGGTGACGCCCGAAGGCGCGGTCTCGACGCTCGCGGGCGGCGCGGAAGGTTTCGCGGACGGCGCGGGCGCGGCCGCGTCGTTCAACACGCCTTCGGCGATTGCCGTCGATCAAGACGGAAACATTTACGCCGCCGACACGGGCAACAACCGGATTCGCAAAGTCACGCCCGAAGGCGCGGTCTCGACGCTGGCGGGCGACGGCGCGCGCGGCTACCGCGACGGGCCGGCGGCGAGCGCCCGGTTCGACGCGCCGGTCGGCGTCGCGGTCGGCAAAGACGGCACGGTCTTCGTCGCCGACACTTACAACGACCGTGTCCGCGCCGTCACGCCGGCCGGCGAGGTGAGGACGCTCGCGGGCGGCGACCGTCCCGGCTACGTTGACGGCGCGGGCACGGGCGGCGCGCTCTTCGACACGCCCTGCGCCGTCGCCGCGTTGCCCGACGGCTCGCTCGTCGTCGCCGACACGGGCAACGGCCGGCTCCGCCGCGTCGGCGCGGACGGTCAGGTCACGACGATCAATTTCAACTCACAGGAGCGGCCCGACTCGCGCCTCGCCGCGCCCGCCGGCCTCGCCGCGACGCACGACGGCTTCATCTACGTCACCGAACTCGAAGGCGGGCGCGTCTGGCAGCTCGCGCCCGACAACCGGCTGCACCTCGTCGCCGGTCTAGGCTCTGGCTACGCCGAGGGCGACGGCCACACGTCGGCGCGCTTCAACCGGCCCGCCGGCGTCGCGGTCGATAGCGCGGGCGCGCTCTACGTCGCCGACGGCGCGAACTACCTCGTCCGCAAAATCACGCCCGCGTCCGCCGAGGAGGTCGCCAGCGCGCCGTCACCATCTCAAACGCAACAGTCGCGGCAGCAGTCCGCTGACGGCGCGGCCGCACCTGCAAACACGCCCGCGGACGCGCCCGTCGAAATCCCGCGCCTCGGCGCACGGTCGCTCGGCGTCGGCCAACTGCCGTGGCCGCTCGACCCGCAGGATCGGCCGCACGAGGTGACGGCGACGATGGGCGAGGTGCGCGGCGCTTACGACACCGAGGATCAGCGCCACCACCTGCACAGCGGCATCGACATCTTCGGCGGCCTCGGCGCGACCGTGCGCGCCGTCTTCGACGAGAAGGTCTCGCAGCCGCTCCCCAACTGGGGTTTCAACGAGCTGCACGAAGGCGTCCGCACCGGCCTGTTCGCCTACATCCACATCCGCGTCGGCCGCGACGACAAGGACGCGCCGCTCGACGATCCGCGCTTCGCCTTCGTCAAAGACGAGCGGCAGAAGATCGCGCGCGTGCGCCTGCGGCGGGGGACGCGCTTCCGCGCCGGCGAGAGACTCGGCACGGTCAACCGCCTCTACCACGTCCACCTCAACTTCGGCCCGCCGCAGATGGAACTCAACCCGCTCGCGCTGCCGTTCGTCGGCTTCAAAGACGCGCGCCCGCCGCAGATCAGACCGGACGGCATCCTCGTCTTCGACGAGTCGGGCAAGCGGCTCGAAGAGAAGCGCGACGGCCGCACGGTCGTCGGCCGCGGGCGCTTCCGCGTCGTCGTGGACGCGCTCGATCAGGTGGACGGCAACGCCGCGCGCCGGCGGCTCGGCCTCTACCGCCTCGGCTACCAGTTGCTCGGCGGCGACGGCCGGCCCGCGCAAGGCTTCGGCGAGCCGCGCGTCCAACTCGTCTTCGACCGCCTGCCCCCGGCGCGCGACGCCGTCAAGCTGGCCTACGCCGACGCGAGCGGCATCACCGTCTATGGCAGCAGTGAGACGCGCTTCTTCTACGAGCTGACGAACACCGTCCGCCACGGCCGCGCCGCCGCCGGCTTCTGGGACACGACGCAACTGCCCGCGGGCGACTACACGCTCCGCGTCTTCGCGTCGGACTTCGCCGGCAACGAAGCGACCGAGAACCGCGACCTCGCCGTGAGGATCGAGTGAAGGGAATTAAGAATTAAGAATTAAGAATTAAGAGTTAAGAGTTAAAACCTGTCCGTGGCCGGTTGTCGGTGATCAGCTGTTCGAGTTTCGCTGGATCGACGCCCGCGACGTGACGTGAAAACCGGCCGGCACTTGCGACTGACAACCGGCCGCCGACAACCGACGTTCTTTCATTCTTAATTCTTAATTCTTAATTCTTAATTCTTAATTCGCCGTCAGCTTTTCGGGGCGGAAGGCGAGATAGACGAGCAGGGCGGGGCAGCCCAAGAGCATCATGGCGACGACCCAGCCCCAGCGGCGCGCGCCGCGCCAGCCGCGCTCTCCCGCGTCGCGCACGACCCACGCGAAGACGAGGACGATGAAGAAGAAGGCGTCGCTCAGGATGATGAGGTTCATCACGTTCGACGTGAGCGTCCGCCAAGAGTCCGCCACGCCCGCGCCGACCGACTCGTAGGCCGAGAGCCACCAGAGAGCGCCCGCGACGAACCAGACGAAGGTGAGCGCGGCCGCCACGAGGCAGAGAAGACGGGGGGTTGTCAGTTTTGGCATCGGCGCGGCCGGAGAAATGCGGGCGTCAGTTTCGTGCGCGCTCCGCTTCGAGCACGGGGCGGAGCGCGCGGTACACTGTCTCAGCTACGATTTTCGTGCCCTCCGGGTTCGGGTGCGCGCCGTCCGGCTGGTTGAGTTCGGCGACGCCGGCGACGCGTTCGAGGAAGAAGGGGATGAGCGGAACGTCGTGCTCGGCGGCCAGCGACTTGAACGCCTCGACGCTCTCGCGCTGGTACTCGCGGCCCTGATTCGTCGGCGCGATCATGCCCGCGAGCACGACGCGCGCGCCGCGCGCCTGCGCCCGGCGGATGATCTCGGAAAGATTCTTCTTCATCTCGCCGACGGGCTGGCCGCGGAGGAGATCGTTCGCGCCGAGTTCGAGAATCAGGACGCGGACGTTCGCGTTGCCTTCGAGCACCCAGTCGATGCGCGCGAGGCCGTCGGCCGAGGTGTGGCCGGAAACGCCGGCGTTGATGACTTCGTAATCGAAGCCGTCGCGGCGCAGCATCTCTTGGAGCAGCGACGGGTAGCTCTCGCGCTCGCTGAGGCCGAGGCCGGCGGTCAGGCTGTCGCCGAAGGCGACGATCTTCGGCGCGTTCGGGTTCGCCGGCGCGGCCGGCGCGGGCGTCGCCGCCGGTTGTGACGAAACGGGTTCGCGCGCGTCATCGTTTCCGCACGCGGCGAACTGAAGGGCGGCGGCGAGAATCGAACAGGTCAGCAGAAGACGAAGCAGCATGATCGAATTATACAAGGTGACGAAGCGAGTCGCCTCCGGCGCGGAGGCGTTGACCATTCTCGACGACGTGAGTTTGACGATCCCCGACGGGCAGTTCGTCTCCGTCGTCGGGCCGTCGGGTTCGGGCAAGTCAACCCTGCTCGGGCTGGTCGCGGGCCTCGACGCCCCGACCTCGGGCCACATACGCATCGACGGCCAAGCGATCAACTCGCTCGGCGAGGACGCGCTCGCCGAGTTGCGCGGCCGCAAAGTCGGGATCGTCTTCCAGTCGTTCCACCTCATCCCGAGCCTCACGGCCTTCGAGAACGTGCTCGTGCCGATGGAACTCGCCGGCCTGCGCGACGCCGAAGGCCGCGCCCGCCAACTGCTCGAAGACGTTGACCTGACGGCGCGCGCCCACCACTACCCGTCGCAGCTCTCGGGCGGCGAGCAGCAGCGCGTCTCGGTCGCGCGCGCCTTCGCCAACGACCCTTCGATCCTGCTGGCCGACGAGCCGACCGGCAACCTCGACTCGCGGAACGGCCGCCACGTCTTCGAGCTGATGACCGAGATGAACCGCCGCCGCGGCACGACGCTCGTCCTCGTCACGCACGATCACGAGTTGGCCGGGCGGGCCGACCGCCGGATCGCTTTGCGCGACGGCCGCGTCGTCAGCGACGAAGGCGGCGCGGCGGCTGTGGGGGCACAGGACGCGGCGACGGTCGCGGACGCGGAAGGCGAACTCGAAGGGGCGGTGCGCGGATGAGGTTCGTCTGGCGGATGGCCCTGCGGGAGCTGCGCGCCGGCTGGCGGCGGCTGCTCTTCTTCTTCCTGTGCCTGAGCATCGGCGTCGGCTCGGTCGTCGCCCTGCGCTCGACGATCCAGAACTTGAACTCGGCCGTCACCGCCGAGGCGCGGCAGATGCTCGCGGCCGACGCCTTCGCCGACTCGTCGCGGCAGTGGACGCCCGAAGCCCTCGCGGCCATCGAGCGCATCGCGCGCGCGCCGTTAGTCGAGGCGCGCACCGAGACCGTCGATCTGCCGACGATGCTCCGGCCCGCCGACCCGGCGCGCGAGGGCGCGCTGATGGTCGAACTCAAAGCGGTCGAAGCGCCCTACCCGCTCTACGGCGAGTTTAAACTCTCCGACGGCACGACGTTCGATCACGCTCTGCTCGCCGGCCGCGGCGCGGTCGTCGCCGAGTCGCTGCTCGAACGGCTGCAACTGCGCGTCGGCGACGAAGTGAAAATCGGTGACGCGGTCTTCCAGATTCGCGGCTCGTTCGGGCGCGAGCCGGGCGGCGCGGGCGGCGGCTTCCGCTTGGGCCAGCGGGTCTTCATCGCCCGCCGCGCCATTGAAGAGACGGGGCTGACGGGCTTCGGCAGCCGCGCGCGCCACCGGATGCTGTTCCGCGTCCGCGGCGACGGGACGGAAAGACTGGTCGCCGAGCTTCGCGCCGCGCTCCGCGGCGGGCTGGTCAGCGTCCGCTCCTACCGCGACGCCGAGGAGAGTCTGAACGAGCAGTTCACGCGCTCGGAAAATTATCTGGCGCTGACCGGCCTCGTCGTGCTCGTGCTCGGCGGCATCGGCATCACGAACGTGACGCGCGTCTTCATCGAGCAGAAGAAGCGCGCCATCGCGGTCTTGAAGTGCGTCGGCGGCACGAGCCGCAAGCTGATGCTGACGTACCTCGCGCAGACGCTCGCGCTCGGCCTCGCGGGCAGCCTCTTCGGCGTCCTGCTCGCGCGCCTCGCGCTTCTCTTCGTCGAGCGGAGTTTCGCCGCGAGCCTGCCGCCGCAGATGACTTACGCGCTGCGGACGGGGGCGGCCTTGCAGGGCGTCGCGCTCGGCCTGCTCGTCTGCCTGCTCTTCTCCGCGCTCCCGCTGCTGCGCGTGCGCCACATCAAGCCGAACACCCTGCTGCGCGACTTGGACGACGCGGACGCCGCCGGCCGGCGCTTCGACTTCGTCCGCTGGGCCGCCACCGCGGCGGTGCTCGGCGGGCTGGTGCTCGTCTCCTCTTGGCAGGCCGCGAGCTTTCGCGTCGGCGCGTTCTTCCTC
>DATCVD010000482.1:0-3972 GCA_036567125.1 Pyrinomonadaceae bacterium
CTCGGCGGCGGCCTCTACGCCTTGCGCGGCGGCGCGGCCGCGCTCGCCGACGCGCTCGCCGACTCGATCAAAAGATCGGGCGGCGCGGTGCGCTTCGACGCGCCCGTGCTGCGACTCTCCTACGACGCGACGGGCCGCGCCACGGGCGTCGATCTGCTGAGCGGCGAACCGGTCGCGGCCACGCGCGCCGTCGTCAGCAACCTGACCGCGTGGGACACCTACGGCAAGCTCGTCGGCGCGAGCCGCGCGCCCGCCGAGGTGCGCTCGCGCCTTAAGCTGCTGCGCGGCCGCAGCGCCTATCTCGTCTTCCTCGGCGCGGACGAGGACGCGGTTGCGCGCCTGCCGTCCACGCACCTGCTCGCCGCCGCGCGCCCGGACGACGAACAGGACGATCCGGCGCGCTCCGAGTTCTGCTTTACTTCGTCGCCCGCTTGGGACGCGCGCGCGCCCGCGGGCAAGCGCGCCGCCACCGTCTCGACGTTCGCGGAGGCGGAAGACTGGTTCACGTTCCACGAGGACGAGACGGCGCACGAGGAGCAGGACGCCGCCGCGCTCGAAGCCGTTTGGGCGCGGCTGCACGCGGCGCTGCCGGAATTGGGCGCGGGCGTCGAGGTGATCGAGACCGTGACGCCGCGCGACTACTACGAGCAGACGCGCCGCCGCCTCGGTCTCGTCTGCGGCACGCCGCGCACGCCCGCCGCCCTAGCCGACGGCGCGCTCACGCACCGCACACACCTGCCGAACCTCTTCATGGTCGGCGACACCGTCTTCCCCGGGGCGGGGCTGGCGAACGTGACGCGCTCGGCCCTCGCCGTCGCAAACGAGATCGCGCCGGCCAAACTCAGGTGACTGATTCCCACGACCTTGCAGTGGAGTAGGTCGGTGTGCGTGAAAGCGCTAGAGCGGCGCTACGCTGAACGCGTAGTTAAACAGCATGACGACTAGAGCACCGGCTATGATCGCTGAAAGTCGCATCAGCATCATTATTCGCGCATCTCCAAAGTAGCTGCCCTGCCAGCGGCTTTCAGTGGGCCGGTTGTTTGAGAAGTGGAGTGCGGACGGGCCGGGCGCGAGAAAGGGCGGCAGCACGCCGCCCTTTCGTTTTAAGGCTCGTCACCCTGCCGTCTCGGTATATGCTCCGCGTAATTTGAGCCGGCCGCGAACGTACCCGGCGAATTACCTTGCCGCCCCGCGGGTTCCGTGTTAAGGTCGCCACCTCATTAGACCCTCGGCGCTCATCCTCCCCGGCGAGCTCCACCCGCACAACGCCTCTCACACTCAAGGAGCAACATGAAATCAGGCGCAAAGATAGGCGCATTTTGCCTTTTCCTCGTCTTGGCGACCACCCTCTTTCTCGGCGCGGCCAACGCGCAGACCAGCGGGACGGTTCGCCTCGGCGCCGCGTCCTTCAGCCCGACCACCATCGGGGCGCAGAACCAGACTTCGACCCTGAGCGTCTCGATCGAAACCTCCGTGTCCGTCCCCACGTCGGCCACGGCCACCATCGAAGTGACCGAGAGCTCCAACTTCAACAGCGTCAGCTACACGGTCTCGGGCGGCAACACCCTGCCCCGCAGGCAGACCGTGAACCTCTCCGGCGGGGGCACTAGCACGCCGGCCACTTTCATCTTCAGAACTGCCACCGACAACTCCCGCGGCGGCACCATCGTCAGCCGCGTGACGCTCGTCAGCGTCACGGACGCGTCGACGGCCACGCCGACCGAGATAGCCAACCTCAACCTGACGGTCAACGCGCCGCAGACGTCGAGCACCTGTAACCCGAGCAGCTCTCTGCTGAGTTGGTGCAGCGACTGGAACTGGGATCGCTGCGGCTGCGACGGGACGATCGAGAAGTCGCCGATCGTGGTGGACATCAACGGCAACGGCTTCAGCCTGACCGACGCGGCGGGCGGCGTCAGGTTCGACCTCGACGGCGACGGCATAATGGAGAAGCTGGCGTGGACTACGGCCGGCTCGGACGACGCGTGGCTCGCCCTTGATCGTAACAACAACGGCACGATCGACAACGGCGAGGAGCTCTTCGGCAACACCACGCTGCAGCCGGAGTCGGGCGAGCGCAACGGGTTCCGCGCGCTGGCGGAGTTCGACACGGCGGCGCTGGGCGGCAACGGCGACGGGGTGATCGACGGCCGCGACCACGTCTTCTCACACCTGCGGCTGTGGCGGGACGCGAACCACGACGGCGTCTCGCAGCCGGACGAGTTGCGGACGCTGCCCTCCGCTGAGGTCATGTCTATAGCGCTCGACTACAAGGAGTCCAAGCGGACGGATCGGAACAATAACCAGTTCCGCTACCGGGCGAAAATCCGGGACGCGAAGGGCGCCCAGCTCGGGCGCTGGGCGTGGGACGTGTTCCTACAAGAACTCCAGTAGCACCCAGGACGGAGTAGCCGAACTGGGGTCGCCCGCCGATGAAAGCCGGCGGGCGACCCCTCGGTAAATGCCACGCGGCGCAGTTGCAGGAAAGGGCGGCATCGTGCCGCCCTTTCCTTTACCGTCAGGTTTGGGAACACCTTTACCCGCCCCCACGGTGGCGTTCCCCGTCGCAAACAACCATCGCCCCGCCGCACTAAGCGTGCGCGGCGGGGCGATGGTTGTTTCCTGAGAGTGCCGCCCCACGGAGTCCGGGGACGGCGCGGCAGTCGCTCACTTACGCTTTACGGCTTGGCGCCTTTACCGCCGGTGCCGCCGACGGAGCCGGCAGTCCCGCCCGAGCGCGAGCCGTCGGACGTGGTGGAAGGCATCTTCCAGTCGGCGGCCGTCGTGCTCTTCGGGGTGATGGTCGGGCCGCCGGTCGTGTCCCAGCCGAGGTTGGGGCTGTTCTGCCAGCCGTAGTTCTCCAAGCGCCGGCGCAGGCGCGGGTGGAGGCAGGGCGTGCAGAAGCCCGCGTTGTAGAACCCGTAGTAGCTCATCCCGTAGGAGAAGCCGTAGGGCGAGGCCCAGCCGTAGGCGAACGGGAGGAACGTGTAGCAGCCGGCGAAGGGACTCCAGAGCCAGACGCCCGTGTGGCCGAAGCCGCTGCCGAAGAACCCGTCGTTCAGGCGCGAGTGGGCGAGCAGCGTGTTGACGCTGCGGCGCTGCAGGCGCTCGTTGATCTTCGCCAACTCCTGCGCGCGCTCGCGGCTCCACAGGTCGAGCGCGTCGCGCTGCTGCTTCTTGTCGAACTTCGCCGCGACGACCACGCCGGCCCCGGCCCCGACGCGGACGAACTGCCCCTCCTTGACGAGCGTGCCGCGGACGCTCGCGCGCCCCTTGTGGACGAAGACCTCCGTCGCCGCGGCGACCGAGGCGTTGAAGCGGTAGAGGCCGCTGCGGAGGATCGACACCTCGGCCTCCGGCGTCTCGACCGCGACGAGCACGTCGATGTCGCTGAAGCCCGTCACCTCGACGACGGCGCTGCCCGACGCGAGGCGCAGGCGGAGCTTATCGAGCTTCGTCTCGACGAAGACGAACTCGGTGTCGTGGCCGAGGCGCAGGTAGGAGCCGGGGTTCAAGAGGATTTCGACGCGGCCGTCCGCGCCCGTGCGGACGGCGTCGCCGCTCTTGAGATCGTCGGTCGCGGTCAGACGCTTCCAGTCGGCCGCCCCGGCGCGGCGGAACGTCACGTCGCCGGCCACGTTGTTGACGCCGCCGGCCTTCGCGGAGATGACGCGCGACAAGTCCCGGTCGCGCGCGGCCTCGTTGTCGGCGGCGGAGGCCGACGCGACCGCGCAGCAGACGAGCGCCGCCGCGCGCAGCAAGCGCGAAAAGTTCTTCGAGGTCTGTTTCATGGTGAGCCTGCCTTTCTCGCAGAAGCCTGCGGCAGTTTCCGCAGGAGGGAAATCTCTGACCGGGGCAGCCATAAGATACTGCCGCGGGGCGGCGCGTTGCAAGAAATATTGGGCGACGCGGGCGGGCGCACTTGTCGCGGGCGGGCCGCCGCGGGCTTCGCGTCGCCGCGGTGGGGGGTTG
>DATCVD010000483.1:0-3923 GCA_036567125.1 Pyrinomonadaceae bacterium
CGCGCGCCCCTCGCAGATCATCAAGGTCATCGACGACGCGGCCGCGGCGGCGGCGGCGACGGCCCGGCGCATCCCCGACACGCGCGTGCTCGATCAGGACGGCCGCGAGTTGCAGTTCTACACCGACCTCGTCAAAGGCAAGACGGTCGCCGTCAACTTCATCTTCACCACCTGCACGACGATCTGCCCCCCGCTCGGCGCGACGTTCCGCCGCGTGCAGCAGGAACTCGGCGGCCGCGCGGGCCGCGACGTGCACCTCATCAGCGTCTCGGTCGATCCTGTCAACGACACGCCGGAGCGCCTGAAGGCGTGGGGCGCGAAGTTCAAGGCCGCCCCCGGCTGGACGTTCGTCACGGGCGCGAAGCCCGACATCGACGAGCTGCTGCGCGCGCTCGCCGCCTCGACCGGCCGCCCCGAAGACCACTCGCCGACGATCCTCGTCATCAACGACGAGAAGGGCGTCACCACGCGCACCTACGGCCTCGCGCGCCCCTCGCAGATCATCAAGGTCATCGACGACGCGGCCGCGGGCGTGGCCGCCAACACGGCCGCGAACCCCTAGAGCAATTTCGGTAAGGCCAACGGCGCGAGGGCGGCGGGTCACGTCTGTGGCCCGCCGCCCTCCTTAATTTCGCGCCGACGCCCGGCCCGCCCTCACCGGCGCGCGAAGTGCTCGTCGAGCGTGGCGGCGAGTTTGGGGTCGAGCGACTTGACGCGGTCGTACTCGGCTTGCGCGGCCGTGCGGTCGTCGCGCAGCAGGTGGAGCAGGGCAAGGCGGCGGTGCGTCTCGGCGTCGTCGGGCCGGAGTTCGGCGGCGCGGCGGTAGGCGGCGAGCGCGGCGTCGAACTGCTCCAACCGGCTGTGCGCGTAGCCGAGGTTGAAGTGCGCGTCCGCGTCCCGCGGGTGGTGGCGCGCGGCCTGCTCGTAAGCCCTGACCGAATCCTTCCACAGCCCGAGCTTGTCGTAGGCGTTGCCCGCGCGGAAGTGCGAGTCGGCGAGGCGGCCCCTGAGCCGTTCGGCCTCCTTCGGCTCGGACTTCGCTTTGGACTTCATCTCCGCCTCGAAGCTCGACGCGGCGCGCAGGTACGACGCGACGGCCTCCCGCTGGCGGTCGAGTTTGCGCAGCGCGTCGCCGAGTTCGAGGTGGGCCTCGCCGAGGCGCGGGTTGAGCCTGAGGGCTTCGTTAAACGACGCGGCCGCCTCGTCCGCGCGGTCGAGCCGGAGCAGCGACTGGCCCAGCTCGAAGCGCGCCGCCGCGTCGCGCGGATCGAGGCGGACGACTTGGCGGTACTGCTCGGCGGCCTCCTCGTACTTGCCGGCGGCGAAGTATGTGTTCGCGAGGTTGTAGTAGCCGGTCGGCTGGTCGGGGTGCTGTCTGATCTCTTCCTGATCGTGTTTCGCCAACTCGGCGATCACCTGCTCGACGTTCGGCGTGGGCGACGCGGCCGCCGCCGCGTTGGCGTTCGCGTCCGGCGGCGCGTCTCGCCGGCAGGCGACGTGGGCGCAGATCGTTAAGAGCAGCAGCGGCAGGGCGAGGGCGGGCGATCTTCTCATGCGAAAATTCCGGGCGGTCGGCCTCGGCCTGCCCGCCAAAAAATTAAGAGGCCGGAGGCGCCCTCGCTACGCCGCCGGCCTCTACTCACAACGTTTCCTCTAGGGGAACGGTGCGATGGGCGTGGACTCTAGCACCGACCCGAAGATCTGGCAAGGGGCCGCGCGCCGGCCTCAGACGAACGGCGAACGGTTTTGTCCGCCGCCCGTCAGAAGGCCGCGTGCGCGCCGCCGAGGTGCTGGCCGACGCAGTCGGCGAGATCGGAGAAGATGCGCTTCTTGTCCACGTAGCCGGTGACGAAGGGCAGCGGCGTCTCCGCGCAGTCGCCGGGGAAGTCTTCGGCCGTGAGCAGGATGATGGGCACGCGCTCGCAGCCCGGCACTTGGCGCAGCAGCCGCGAGGCCTCGATGCCGTCGAGGTGCGGCATCCCGTAGTCCATCACGACGAGATCGACCGGCGCGTCCGCCGCCGTGGCGACGGCGCTCTCGCCGGAGTCGGCCTCGCGGATCGAGTGGCCGAAGCGCGCGAGCACGTCCTTCGACATGCGCCGCCACATCTCGGAGTCGTCGACGATTAGGATGTTAGGCATTCGGGGGAATTCCTTCGCAGCGGACGAGACTGGGGGTCGGCGAGATTTTTAGCGGATGGCGCGCGCGAAGTCAATCGCCGCGCTCCGCGCGTGGGCGGGCGCGGAGTTTTGTTTATACTGTCGTGGTCTGTTCGCGGAGTCCGAGGGCGGCGGGGGAGATTTTGCGAGTCACTTTCTTAGGAACGAGCGCGGGCGTGCCGACGCGCGCGCGCAACGTCTCGGCCGTGGCGCTGCGCCTGCCGCAGCGCGGCGAGGTCTGGCTCTTCGACTGCGGCGAGGCCACGCAGCACCAGATTCAGCGCACGGATTTGCGCCTCGGCCAGATCACGCGCGTCTTCATCACGCACCTGCACGGCGACCACGTCTTCGGCCTCTTGGGTTTGCTCGCCTCCATGGGCCTCGCCGGCGCGGCCCAGCCCGTCTCGCTCTACGGCCCCGCTGGCCTGAGAGAGTTCGTCCACTCGGCCGCGCGCGCGACGCGCACGACGCTCGGCGAAAGCCTCGTCGTCAACACCGTCCGCGCCGGCCTCGTCTACGAAGACGGAGACTTCGCCGTCTCGTGCCTGCCGCTGCGCCACCGCTTGCAGTCCTTCGGCTACCGCGTGCAGGAGCGCGACCGGACGGGCCGCTTCGACGCCGCGCGGGCCGCCGAGCTGGGCATCCCCGCCGGCCCGCTCTACGGCCGGCTCAAGCGCGGCGAGACCGTCACGCTGCCCGACGGCCGCACCTTCGACGGGCGCGCTCTCTGCGGCCCCGACATCCGCGGCCGCTCGGTCGTCTACTGCACCGACACGACCTACTGCGACAACTCCGTCGAACTCTCGCGCGGCGCAGACCTGCTCGTCCACGAGGCGACCTTCGTCGACGAGGACGCGCACCTCGCGCGCCAGAGCACGCACTCGACCGCCTCGGACGCCGCCCGCGTCGCGCGCGCAGCCGGCGCGCGCCGCCTCGCCGTCACGCACGTCAGCCCGCGCTACGCGCCCGGCAACCCCGTCGAAATCTCCGCGCTCCTGCGCCAAGCCCGCGCCGTCTTCCCCGCGACGACCTTGGCCGAAGATTTCATGACGATTGAAGTCGAGAGGGAAGAAGACTAGGGCGGTGACGCGGGCGGCCGCAGCGCGGCGGCGGCGCGGGCGGTCGCGGTGCGAAGGCGACACCGCAACAGCGACACTCTCGACAGTCGCCTCTGTTGAAAAAAGTCCGGGCGCGGTTTAGAGTGCAGCCGTCCGCGAGTCCGGCCCCGATCAAAAAGGAGTGAGAGCAAGCCGATGTCACGCCCCACGTCTTCGCGCGACCGCTTCGAGGACTACGTGCCCGTCGCCGAACGCCTCGAACGTTTCTACGAACGCTACCCCGACGGCCGCATCACGACGGCCATCGTCCAGCACGATCTGGAGACCGGCTTCGTCCTGATGCGCGCCGAGGTCTACCGCACGCCCGACGATGCGCAGCCCGCCGCGACCGGCCACGCCTTCGAGGTGCGCGGCGAGTCTTACGTGAACAAAACTTCTTACATCGAGAACGCCGAGACTTCGTCGGTCGGCCGCGCGCTCGCGATGCTCGGCTTCGAGGTCAAGCGCGGCATCGCCTCGCGCGAGGAGTTGCAGAAGACGGCGCGGATGCAGCCGGCCGCGCCGCCCGCGCCGCCGCCTCGTGAGGCGCACACGTCACAGTCCGCTCACGATGGTGAGCACGGTCACGCACCTGCACCGTTCATGGGCAGGATGCGGTCGGAGCCGGTTCGCGCCGGGCACACGAGGAGGAGCTACTACGTGAGGA
>DATCVD010000484.1:0-3447 GCA_036567125.1 Pyrinomonadaceae bacterium
GACAGGCGCGCGAACGCGCCGCGCACGGGCCGCGGCGCTGTGTCGGCCTCCTTGAAGACGGCGGGCCAGTAGCCTTCCGAGAGGTGCGCGCCCATCGTGCGGAAGGCGATGAGCGCCTCGGCCATCACGCCCGGCCCGGCCATGCGGGCGGCCGCCGCGTCGGCCTCGTACTCGTGCGTGCGCGCGAGGACGAACGAGTAGGCGTAGAAGTAGGGCGCGTACCAGTCGAAGAACCAGTTGAAGATGAACGCGCCCCACCGCTGCTCGACGTGGAAGCGCTGGAGCAGCATCAGCCACGTCTCGCGGACGCGGTAAATCCAGCCGGAGAAGCGGCCGTGGTTGCCGGAGAGGTGGCCGAGTTCGTGGCCGAGCACGGCGCGGAAGTGCGCGGGCGAGAGCGCCTGCATGAGCGGCAGGCCGAGGATGATGTAGTTGCGAAACCAGCCGAGCGGGCCGAGCCGCGGGTGTTGCACGACGCCCGCGTTGTAGCTCGTGTCGATGAGGACGCGCGTGATCTTGGGCGCGGCGAGCGAGGCCGTGATCTCGTCGACGGCGGCGAACAGTTCGGGCGCGTCGGCGCGCTTGATTTCCAAGCCTTCGGGCGGCGGGATGCGCACCCAGAGGGCCTTCAGGACGAACCACGCGAGGGCCAGCGGCGTGAGCCAGATGAACTTGATCGCGGTGGTGACGACCCGCCCCGTGCGCCACGAGACGACGATCAGCCCCACGCCGGCCGCGACGAGCAGCCCGACGACGGCGATGATGTAGCCGTAGCCGAGCGCCGCGAGCAGCCCGACGCGCATCCGGTACTTGGCCGGGTCGCGCCGCGCCACCTCCTCCAGACGGCTCACCATCGCCTCGTACTCTTCCCTCGTCATCGCCACCCGCAGTCACCTCCGAGCGAAAGTCCGCACGAACGGGGCGGGATTATAGCCGAACGCGGGCGCGTTCGCGCCAGCCCGGCCGGCGCGGCGCGCGCCGGAGATTCGGCCGCGGAGTTAGTTCCGTCGCGGGCGGGCAAAGTCGGGGCCGTGTGCTATACTCTGGGGTCAAAATCCCCCCGATAACTTACGCCGGTGTACAGTTTCGGCTCTTCCGTCAGGAGTAAGAACGATAAGTGAGTAAAGTGATTGAATGCATCCCGCTCGGCGGCGTCGGCGAGTTCGGGATGAACTGCATGGCGGTGCGCTACGACGGCGAGATGATCCTCGTCGACGTCGGCATGGGCTTCCCCGAGGAGAGCTCGTACGGCGTCGACGTGTGCGTCCCGGACTTCAGCTTCCTCGACGAGTACGCCGACGACATCACGGCCGTCGTGCTCACGCACGGCCACGAGGATCACCTCGGCGCGCTCCCCTACGTGCTGAAGAAATTCAACGTGCCCGTCTACTGCTCGCACTTCACGGCGGGGCTGGCCGAGCACAAGCTCGAAGAACACGACCTGCTGAACGACGTGCTGCTCCACCGCGTCGAGCCGCGCGACACGATCCATCTCGGCCCCTTCAAGATCGAGTTCATCCGCGTCTCCCACTCGCTGATCGACTGCTTCTCGCTCGCCATCACCACGCCCGCCGGCACGATCATCCACACCGGCGACTACAAGGTTGACGAGACGCCCGTCATCGGCGAGCCGATTGATCTCAGAACCTTCCGCCGCTACGGGCAGGAGGGCGTGCTCGCGCTGCTGTCGGACTCGACCAACGCGACCGTGCCGGGCCGCACCCCGTCGGAGCGCGCCGTCATCCCGGCCTTCGAGGAGATCTTCTCCGAGGCCGAGGGGCGCATCTTCGTCGCCGCGTTCGCCTCCTCGATCCACCGCCTGCAGATCGTCTTCGACGTGGCGCAGCAGTTCGACCGCAAGGTCTGCGTGCTCGGCCGCTCGATGATCAAGAACGTCGAGATCGCCGAGCGGCTCGGCTATCTGGACGTGCACGAGAACGAGATGGTCTCGCTCCAGCAGGCCAAGCAGTTGGGCGACGACGAGGTCGTGTTCCTCGTCACCGGATCGCAGGGCGAGCCGCGCGCCGCGCTCTCGCAGCTCGCCACCCAAGGCTACAAGGGCGTCTCCATCGGCGAGGGCGACACGGTCGTGCTCTCGGCCCGCATCATCCCCGGCAACGAGCGGGCCATCTCGCGCCTCATCGGCGACATCTACAAGCGCGGCGCGAAGATCATCGACGAGAAGCGCCGCCTGATCCACGTCTCCGGCCACGCCTCGCAGGACGACATCCGCATCATGGTCGAGGCGGTGCGCCCGCGCTTCGTCGTGCCGATCCACGGCGAGTACCGGATGCTCTACCGGCAGAAGGAGTTCATCAAGAACCACCTCGGCTACGCCGACGAGGACATCGTCCTCATCGAGAACGGCGACGTGCTCGAACTCGAACCCGGCCGCGCCTCGGTCGTCGAGAAGCGCGAGGTCAAGCGCACCTTCATCGACGAGTCGGGCTTCGAGGAGATCGAGTACGAGACGGTGCGCGAGCGCAAGCAGATGGCCGGCGACGGCCTCGTCACGCCCGTCGTCACGATCAGCGGGCGGACGGGCGCGTTGCAGTCGCCGCCCGAGATCGTCTCGCGCGGCGTCATCGGCGTGGAGGGCAACGGCGACGGCTTCGTCCGCAACATGCAGCGCGTCGTGACGGAGGCGGTCGAGTCCGCGACGACGGCCGAGCGCGGCGACGCGAGCCTGCTCAAAGAGCGCGTCCGCGTCGAACTCAAACGCTACATCCAGAAGCAGACCGGCTCGCGGCCCGTCATCGTGCCGGTCGTCGTGCAAGTCTGAGGGCCGGAGCCGGAATCCAGAATTCAGAAGTCAGAATCAAAACCGTGAGGTTGTCGTGATGCTCTCGTCCGCCTGCGGCTTTTATTCTGACTTCTGAATTCTGGATTCTGCTTTTTTCTTATGAGCAACGCCCCCGCCGCCGGCGAACTGCTGCGCCGCACGAAGGTCGACGTGCTGCCCGGCACGTTCGTGCTCGTCGGCCTGCGCCACGCGGACTGGCGGCGGCTGCTGGAGAACCCCGAACTCAGCCCGCGGCCCGACGCCGTCTTCATGCTGCTGCGCGACGCGCACGAGGTGACGCTGCTGCTCGAAGAAGAAGACTGGCGCGCGATGCGCCACGCCGCCCGCGACGCGCGCGCCGAAGGGCCTTTCCGCCTCGTCACGCTCGACATCGAGTTGCAGTGGGACGTGGTCGGCTACCTCGCGCGCGTGACCGAGATACTGGCCGCGGCCGGCCTCTCCGTCGGCGCGCTCTCCGCCTTCTCGCGCGACCACCTACTCGTCAAGCAAGACGATCTGGCGGCGCTCCTGCGCGCGCTCGGCCCGCACGTCGAGGAGCTTTGCTGAACTGATGGCGGCTGACTGGGCGGATCGCGTGGTGCTCATCACGGGCGCGTCGAGCGGCATCGGGCGCGCGCTGGCGCTCGCGTGGGCGCGGCGCGGGG
>DATCVD010000485.1:0-2749 GCA_036567125.1 Pyrinomonadaceae bacterium
CTCGCCCCTCCCCACCTGCGCGAGCGCCCCCGCCGGCCCCGCCGCGACGAGTCCGCACGGCGCGGCCGACAGCAGCAGCACGCAGACCAAAACCCTTCTGAGTAATTTGAACCGCAACAACCGATCCCCCAAAGCACGCAGCAAGTGACGGGCGACAAGTGACAGGAAAAGAGCCGTGAATCGTGAATCGTAAGTCGAAATAGAAATCACTTTCGATTTACGATTTACGATTCACGATTCACGATTCACGGCCTTTCAGTATCCGACGGCCGCGCCCTCGTTGCGCGGGTCGCTCGCGCCGAGGCGCGTGCCCGTGCGCTCCTCGATCATGATGGCGTGCGCGTCGCCCATGTAGCGCGGCCGCGCCGTGAGTTTGTGCCCCTTGGCCGCGAGCGCGCGCTGCGTGTCGGCGGATAGGCCGTAAGGCTCGAAGACGATCTCGTCGGGCAGCCACTGGTGGTGGACGCGCGGGCTGTCCACCGCCTGCTGGATGTTCATGCCGTGATCGACGACGTTGACGATCGCCTGCAAGACCGTGTTGATGATCGTCGGCCCGCCGGGGGAGCCGACGGCGAACCAGAGCGAGCCGTCCTTGCGCAGGACGAAGGTCGGCGTCATCGCCGAGAGCGGGCGCTTGCCGGGCCCGACCGCGTTCTTCTCGCTTTGCACGAGGCCGAACATGTTGGGCGTCCCCGGCTTCGCCGCGAAGTCGTCCATCTCGTTGTTCATCAGCACGCCCGTGCCTTTGATCGTGACGCCCGATCCGTAGCCGCCGTTCAAGGTGTAGGTGTTCGACACGCAGTTGCCCTGCTCGTCCACGACCGTGAAGTGCGTCGTCTCCTCCGACTCGGCCCCGGCGGGGCGGCCGGCGCGAACCTCCTCGCTCGTCGAGGCCCGCTCCATGTTGATCGAGGCGCGCTGCCGCTCGGCGTAGCTTTTCTGGATCATGCCGGCGATGGGGACTTTGACGAAGTCGGTGTCGCCCATGTACTCGGCGCGGTCGGCGAAGGCGCGGCGCATCGCCTCCGTCATGACGTGGTACTTGTCGGACGAAGACCAGCTCATCTTTTCGAGGTCGAAGCCTTCGAGGATGTTGAGCATCTGGATGAGCACCGCGCCGCCCGACGATGGCGGCGGCATCGAGATCACCTCGTGACCGCGGTAAGTCGTCCGCAGCACCGCGCGCTCCTTCGCCTTGTAGTTCCGCAGGTCTTCGAGCGTGATGAGGCCGCGGTTACGCTGCATGTCCGCCGCGATGAGCCGCGCGGTCTGCCCCTCGTAGAATTCGCGCGGGCCGCCGGCCTGCAAGCGCGCGAAGGTCGCGGCCAGATCGGGCTGGCGAAGAGGATCGCCCTCGTTTAAGAAACGGCCGCCGTTCTGGAAGATGCGGCGCGATTCGGGGTAGCGCGCGAGCAGATCGTCGTTACGCAGGTTGCGCGCCATGCGGTAACTGAGCGGGAAGCCGTCGGCCGCGAGCCGCCGGGCCGGCTCGACCAACTGCGACCACGTCAGTTTTTTGGAGCCGTACTTTTCGAGCGCCATCGCCATGCCGGCGACCGTGCCGGGCACGCCCGACGCGCGGTAGCCGACCGTCGAAGAGCCTTCGCCTTTGATCAGCTCGCCGCTCTTGTCGAGGTAGATGTCGCGCGTGGCGGCCGCCGGGGCCATCTCGCGGTAGTCAATGGCGGTCGCGCGGCCGTCGCGCATGCGGATCATCATGAAGCCGCCGCCGCCGAGGTTGCCCGCGGCCGGGTAGGTGACGGCGAGCGCGAACGCGACGGCTATCCCGGCGTCCACGGCGTTGCCGCCGCGCTTCAGAATCTCGACGCCGACTTCGGACGCGAGCCTGCTCGTCGAGGCGACCATCCCGCGCTTCGCGCGCACGGGATCGCGCGACGCGGCGCGCGCCGCGTTCGTGACTTCGACGCCGCGCCGCAGCGGCGCGACGGGCGCGACGACGAAAAGCGCGGCGGTGATGAGCGAGACTGCGAATCGACTGGCGGCCATCTTCGGCGTTCCTCCGGGCAGCGGGCGCGCGCACGCGGTTCGTCGCGGCGGCGCGCGTCGTCCTCCTTGCAAAAACGGTCGGCGCGTCTCAGGCGTCGCAGGTGTTGCGGCGTCTGAGCTGTAGCTCCATGTAGAGCGTGCCGCCGACGGGGTTGAAGCGGTACGGCGTGGTCTCGCGGAAGCCCAGCGAGCGGTAGAGCGCCGCGGCGTCGGTCATGGTGGGCAGCGTGTCGAGTCGCATCACGTCGTAGCCGAGCCGCCGCGCGCGCCCGATCACTTCGACGGCCAACTCGCGGCCCAAGCCCCGCCCGCGAAAACTCGGGCGCACGTAGAGCCGCTTCATCTCGCACGCCTGAGCGTCGAGCGGCCGGAGCGCGACGCAGCCGGCCGCCTCGTCGCCCTCGCCCGCCAGCAGCAGGCAGCCGCGCGGCGGCGCGTAATCGCCGGGTAGCCCCGCCAACTCGCTCTCGAAATTCTGGAAACAGAGATCGACGCCGAGCGCCGCGGCGTACTCGCGCAGCAGCGCGCGCGCCGTCTCGATTTCGGCCTCCGTGCGTGCCTCTGAAAGTCGCATCGGCAAAACTCTTTCGCGCGCGGCGAAAGTGATCACAGCGTGCTGACGAGCGCACTGATGAGCGCGCCGCGCCGGGCCACGTCTTCGCGCAGGATGTGCTCGTCGACGGCGTGCGCGCCGCCGCCCGCGCAGCCCATGCCGTCCAACACGCGCGGGCAGAGCGCGGCG
>DATCVD010000486.1:0-4718 GCA_036567125.1 Pyrinomonadaceae bacterium
TACCGCAACCGCGGCGACGGCACGTTCGCGGACGTGAGCAAGGAGTCGGGCGTCGTCAACTCGCCCGGCAAGTCGTTCGGCGCGGTCGCCACGGACGTGAACAACGACGGGCTGCTCGACCTCTTCGTCGCCAACGACACGGTCGAGAACTTTCTGTTCGTCAACCGCGGCCGGGGCAAGTTTGAAGAACTGGGGTTGCCGGCCGGCGTGGCCTACAGCGACGCGGGCAAGCCGCGCTCCGGGATGGGCGTGGACGCGGCCGACTTCGACGGCGACGGCTGGCAGGACTTGTTCGTCGCCAACATCGATCAGGAGCTGTTCAGCCTCTACCGCAACGGCGGCGACCTCACCTTCACGGACGAGCCGGGCGAGATCGCGCCCGCGACCCGCCTGCTCTCCGGCTGGGGGCTGAAGTTCTTCGACTACGACAACGACGGCGACCCCGACCTGTTTCTAGCCAACGGCCACCCGGACGACATGATCGAGGCGCAGGCTTCGAGCGTGAAGTACCGCGAGCCGCTGCTCATGTTCGAGAACGACGCGGGCCGCTTCCGCAACGTCAGCGCGCGCTCCGGCCCTCCGTTCGCGCGCGACTACCCGGCGCGCGGCGCGGCCTTCGGCGACATCGACAACGACGGCGACACCGACGCCGTCGTCGCCAACAACGGCGAGCCGCCGCTGCTCCTGCGCAACGAGGGCGGCAGCCGCAACAACTGGCTCGGCCTCCAACTCGTCGCCACCCGGAGCAACCCCGGCGCGGTCGGCGCTCTGATCACTTGGGAGGCCGGCGGCGTCAAACGCGCGCGGCTCAAGACCGCGGGCGGCAGCTACCTCGCCTCGCACGACCCGCGCGAGATTCTCGGACTCGGCCGCGCGGGCCGCGCCTCCCGCGTCGAGATACGCTGGCCGAGCGGCCGGATCGACCGCCTGACGAACCCGCCCGCGAACACCTACCTCCGCGTCGTCGAAGGCCGCGGCGTCGTCGCCGGCCGCCGGGCGAATCTTTAGTTAGTCGGAATGCCGCCCGTCATGCAACTGGATGGCAGTCGGCGGCATCTGTATTGCGCGCTTACATTAACCGCCGCATGACGGGAGTTTCCCGCAACCGATCTCACGGCGACGAGCAGCTTCCACCTGTTATCAAGGGATGATGAGTTAAACGTCCCTCCCTGTTTCGGATCGTACTTCACCCCCTCAACTTCACGGGCGCGCGTGCCCGCCTTCGCCGGCGGACGCCGGCGCTCACCGACCGCAACCCGACCCCCTGTTAAGGAGAAAATTCATGCACCTCGTGAACGACGCTCTTCGTCCGCGCGGATGGAAAAGCATCCCGCTGACGGCGAGCTTCCTGTTCCTCTTGTGCGCGTGCGCCCCGCCCGCCTTCGCGCAAGACGCGCCCGCCGCCGCCGACTCCCCGCAAGCGAATCAGGAGTTGACCGTGACCGACATTTTGCGACTGCCCGGTCGCGTGATCGGCGAGGGCCGCAACACGCGCGCGGTCGGCCATCATAAGGTTAAGAGCTACCGCGTCGAAGAAGTGACGCTGCCGCGGATGACGGAAGTCAGGATCAAAGGCGAGACGCGCTCGGTCGGCCGCGCCTTCCGCGTGACCGTCAAGGGCGGGCCGTTCCCCGTCCGCGCCATGCCGCCCGTCGTCTGGGTGGACGACGTGGCCGTCGGCTACGGCGTCGAGAACGAAGAGCTCACCGAGATCACCGCCGTCACGTTCGACGACTCCCTGCTCGTCGAAGGCGCGACCCTCTACCTTTCTTACGGCGACAAGGAGAACAAAGAAGACCGCACCGCCCTGCCCGAGAAGCTCACCCTCGGCGGCCCGAAGGGGGTTAACCAGTAACCATGAACACCACGCGAATCAACCGCCTCGCCGCCTTCGCTTTCCTCATCTTCCTCGGCCTCGCGGGCGCGCAAGCGTCGCGGGCGCAGACCCCCGACCCCGGCGCGACCGGCCCCAACGCCGTTACGCGCGAAGAGTACAACTACGGCGACTCCGTCTTCCGCCCCGCGGGCTTCCCGATCTCCGTCGAGGTGCGCGCCTCCGTCCACTACCCGACCACGCTCGGCGGCGGCCCGTACCCGGTCGTCGTCTTCCTGCACGGCCGCCACGCCACCTGCTACCGCAGCACGACGGCGGCCCTGCGCTGGCCGTGCCGCTCGACCGAGCAGCCGATCCCCAGCTTTCAGGGCTACGACTACATCGCGCAGGTCTTAGCCAGCCACGGCTACGTCGTCGTCTCCGTCTCCGCCAACGGCATCAACGCCTACGACAACAACGTGACCGACCTCGGCATGCAGGCGCGCGCCGAACTCGTCCAGCACCACCTCGGCCGGCTGAGCACCTTCAACACGACGGGCGCGGCCCCCTTCGGCACGAAGTTCATCGGCAAACTCGATCTCGCGCGCGTCGGCACGATGGGCCACTCGCGCGGCGGCGAGGGCGTCGTCAAGCACCAGAACTATAACGCCTCGCTCGGCTCTCCTTACGGTGTCAAAGCCGTGCTCCCGCTCGCGCCCGTCGACTTCAACCGGCCCGTCGTCAACAACGCCGCGCTCGAAGTCATCCTGCCGTACTGCGACGGCGACGTGAGCGACAATCAGGGCGTCCACTTCTACGACGACGCGCGCTACAACGTCGCGGGCGACACCGGCGCGAAGCACACCGTGCAGGTGATGGGCGCGAACCACAACTTCTACAACACGGTCTGGACGCCGGGCCTCTTCCCCGCCGGCACGGGCGACGACTGGGCCTTCGTCTCGGGCGGCACGGCCGACGCTCACTGCGGCACGGGCGCGGGCAACAAGCGGCTCACGGCCGCGCAGCAGCGCGGCACGGGCCTCGCCTACCTGTCGGCCTTCATGCGCGCCTACGTCGGCGGCGAGACGCAGTTCCTGCCCGTCCTGACGGGAGCGGCCCCGCCCCCCGCCTCGGCGCAGACGACCAACCTCCACGTCTCCTACCACGCGCCGGCCGCCGCGCGCCGCGACGTGAACCGCCTGCTCACCGCGACGAACCTCTCGACCAACACGCTCGGCGGCGCGACGACGCAGACCGGCCTCACGCCGCACGACCTCTGCGGCGGCAACTCGCCCCAGCCGCAGCACTGCCTGCCCTCGACGCAGTCCACCGCGCGCCAGCCGCACACGGTTCCTTCGGCGCGCGCCACGACCCTGCGCGGCCTGTCGCAGCTCCGCACGGGCTGGGGCGCATTCGGCTCGACCTACACGAACGATCTCCCGTTAGGCTCCCGCGACGTGAGCGCGTTCGACGCGCTCCAGTTCCGCGTCAGCGTCAACTTCGCCGACACGCGCAACGCCGCGAACGCGCCGCAGAACTTCACCGTCGTCCTGACCGACGGCACGGGCGCGCAGTCGAGCGTCCGCGTCGGCGACTTGTCGTCTGCGCTCTTCTACCCGCCGGGGACGGTCGGCCCCGTGCCGAAAGTCGTGCTGAACACGGTGCGCCTCCCGCTCTCGTCCTTCGGCGGCGTGAACCTGTCGGACATCCGCTCCGTCAGGTTCCAGTTCGACCAGACGGGGCAGGGCGCGCTGCTCATCTCCGATCTGGCCTTCGCCTCCGCGCCCTAAACGGGCGGCGGAAGCGCCGGGCAGACTGAAAGGCGACGGGGGATCAAGTCCCCCGTCGCCTTTAATTCTTGCCCCTGCGGCCCGCGCGAAACGGATCGAGACGCCCCCCGGCCGTCAATCACAGACCTTCGATCCTCTGCGCGACGGGCGCGAGCGGCGGCAGACTATTTTCGGGCCGGTCGAGGTAGAAGTAGGCGCAGCTCGACCAGTCGTCCGCCCGCTCGAACTTGCCGTCGGTCTTAATGTCCTTCTCGACCAGCCCCGGCCCGGCGCGGAAGATGCGCCGGCCCTCGCGCACGAGCGCGCCGCGGCTGTGATCCGCCAGATACCCGATCTGCTGCATCGTCACGCGCACGTCGCGGCGGAAGTAGACGGGGTCGGGGACGTGGTAGCGGTAGAAGCTCCACATCCCTGCGCCCTCGTCCGCGACGGGCGATCCTTGGTAGAGGTTCGCGTACTGCCCCTGCCCCCACGCCGTGCCGACGTAGTCCTCCGTGCCCGTCCCCACCAGCGTGGGAAGCTCTTTGTCACCGTCGAGGTAAATCTTGATCTCGCCCTCGCCCCACCAAGTGTTGTGGTAAGTCTTGCGGTCGGTGATGACGCCGACGTTCGTGCCGAGGTAGCGGCCGCGCCCTTCGACCCGCGGCAGTATCTCGTAATCCTGTTGCAGGCGGGTCGGGTTCTCGCGCCGCCAGTGGGCGTGGAAGTAGAGCATCGCGGCGGGGTGGCGGTCGCCGAGCGTGTAGTTCACGTCGTAGAACAGCTCGGGCAGATCCGCGCCGCTCTCGTTCGTCATCACGATCCGCATCGCGCTGCGGAACGGCATCGGGACGACGCAGTTGAAGCTGCGGCCCTCGGGGTTCGAGAACAGGGCCGACTGGAAGGTCGCCATCCGCCCCAGCCCGACGCCGAAGAAGTCGCCGAGCGGCGCGCTCACCGCCGGCCTCGCCGCGCCGTCCCAGTAGATGTCGATGCGCAGGCCGCGCAGCATCCGGGGGCCGCGGTCAGGGATGGTCATCCAGATGCGGCGCACCGTGCCGGGGGTGTTCTGCGCCTCGGCCAGCACCGCGCTCGCGCCGGCCTTGATGGCGATGGTCGGCGCGCCCTTGCGCCCG
>DATCVD010000487.1:0-10398 GCA_036567125.1 Pyrinomonadaceae bacterium
GCGGGGGGAGCGTCGGCCGCCGGCGCGGGCGGCGACGGCACCGCTCAAGCTTCGTCTCCGGGCGATGCGCTCCGAGGCGTGACTACGCTGCTGCGCGTCACCGTGAACCCGCTGACGAAGAGCGCCTCGGCGCAGCTCGTCAGCCTGAAACTGTAACCGGAACCGAAGGCACCCCGCACCGGGCTTTACAAGCGGGTCACGATTCCCGACATCAAGAGCGGTGTGGAGGTAGACGCCGCGGACGAGGCCCGCACTGACGGCGGGCAGGACTGACTGAGAGGGCGGGCGACTCGGCTCGAAAGAGGGCCGGCGCCCGCCCCTTTTTCAAGCCCCTTTGTTGCGATCATGTTGTAGTTCGCTTGCGTTTCAAATCTCAACCGGAACTCAAGTCCGCGCCCGCCGATCCTCAAGTTTCCCTCAACTGCCTCCACGCATACTCGCCAACGTCAAGCAGGACATAACAGTCCGAGCAACCCTCGCGGCGGGCCGCGCGGCCCCATCCGACCCGATGACCGAATAAGCCCAGTAAGGAGTGAAACGTAAAATGTCGAGAATGAGATTTAACAGGGCGGCAGCGTTCGGCGTCGCCGTCGCGGTGCTTTTGGCGGCGGCGCTCGTCGTGAGCAATCTCGTCACCGGCGCGAGCGCGGCGACGAAGTCCGTTATCGTGCAGCTCAAGGGCGACCCCGTCGTGGTGGCGAAGGCCGCGGCCGAGGCCGCAGGCCGAGAGTTCGACGAGCTGGCCTACCGCCAGCAGATCGTCAACCAGCAGAACGAGTTCCTGAACCGGCTCGCCGCCGCGGGCATCCAGTTCAACTTGGTCGGCGTGGACGCGCCGAACGGCCCCGCGGGCGAGGTCGCGCGCATCGACTTCCGCTTCAACTACGTCTACAACGGCGTCACGCTCGCCGTCCCCGAGAGCGCGATCCCGGCCATCGAGGCGATGAGCCAAGTCGAGTCCGTCGAGCCCAACTCGGAGATCGAGCTGCACCTCGACAACGGCGTGAAGTACACGCGCGCGCCCTCGCTCTACGGCCGCCCGCCGCAGGTCAAGATGGGCGACGCGCTCCAGACCGGCGGCTACGAGGGTCAGGGCATCAACATCGCCGTCATCGACACGGGCGTCGAGTGGCAGCACCCGATGTTCGGCTCGGACCCGACCCCGCCGCAGTTCGGCGTCGGCCCCTCGATGGCGAACTCCAACCGCAAGGTGATCTACTACATGAACTACACGGCCGGCGCGGTGACGGACGACTTCGGCCACGGCTCGCACGTCGCGGGCATCGCGGCCGGGTATCTTTCGCAGGCGCCGGGGCCGGACGGGCTGCCGCTGACGGCCGACGACGTGAAGATTCACGGCGTCGCCCCGCAGGCCCGGATCATGGGCTACAAGGTGCTCTCGACCGTCGGGTCGGGTCAGGCCGCCTCGATCATCATGGCGATCGAGGACGCGGTGCAGCCGTTCACCCTGACGGGCGTGGCGAAGCCCGTCGCGCACGTCATCAACATGAGCCTCGGCGACACGTCGAACAACCCGGACGGCGCGACGGCGGTCGCGGCCGACAACGCGACGCTCGCCGGCACGACGGTCGTCGCCTCGGCCGGCAACTCGGGCGCCCCGACGCCGACGAACCCGACCGGCGAGGGCACCATCGGCGCGCCCGGCGCGGGCCGCCGCGTGCTCACCGTCGGCGCGAACATTGATCCCGGCTCGGCCCCGAACAAGCTCGACGAGTTGGGCGGCGCGAACCGCACCGGCATGAAGGCGTTCCCCCTCGACGGCGGCGCGCCCATCACGGCCGACATCACCGCCAACTACGTCGATTGCAGCTGGGCCGAGACGCCCGATCAGGTGCCCGACTCCGTGCGCGGCCGCATCGCCTTCATCGAGCGCGGCGGCAGCGTCAACACCCCGCCCGAGTCGCCCGTCGCGGCGGGCACGGGCCTCTTCTCCAACAAGGCCGCCTTCGCCGTCGCGAAGGGCGCTATCGCCGTCGTCGTCTACAACAACGTGGACGGCGATCTGACCTCGGCGACCGTCCGCAAGTCCACCGTCCCCGTCGTCGGCATCTCACGGGCCGACGGCCTGCACCTGAAGAACGCCATCGGCTCGACCGTCTTCGGCGCAATCTCGGCCAACCAGATTCGCCTCAACAAGCAACTCCTGTTCGAGCCTGACATGGCCGGCTTCAGCTCGAAGGGCGCGGTCAACGGCTTCGGCATGATCAAGCCCGACGTGACCGCCCCCGGCGTCGCGGTGCTTTCGGCCACGGTGCGCGCGGGCGGCGTCGGCACGAACACGGCCTTCATGTTCGACCCGACCGGCTACATCTCGGCGTCGGGCACGTCGATGAGTTCGCCGATGACGGCCGGCGTCGCCGCGCTCGTCAAGCAGAAGAACCCGACGTGGACGCCCTCGATGATCCGCGCCGCGGTCATGAACACGGCCACGAACCTCCGCCGCGCGGACGGCACGCCCGTCCCCGACGGCACGCAGACCTTGAACCAGCAGGGCGCGGGTTTAGTTGACGCCTTCGCCGCCGCCAACGCCTCGGCGCTGATGGGCACGGGGCGGATCGACACGAGCGAGGGCGCGCCGACCGCGCGCACCCACGGCGTCTTCGTCTCCACGTCGCCCGGCAACCCGGACTTCCTCGGCAGCCACAGCTTCGGCGCGGTGCAGATCGCCGGCGTCGTCGGCACCGTCAGGCGCTCGCAGACCGTCACGATCACAGACATCCGCGAAGGCGCTGGCGCGGGCACCTACCGACTGAGTTCGAGCGCGGTGCGCAACCTGCCCGAGGGCGTCTCCGTGAGCTTCACGAACGCGGCCGGCGAGCCGGTCTCGGAGGTCGAAGTGCCGGCCAACGGTTCGGCCAGCTTCAACGTCAACGTCAACGTCAACGGCGAGTCCGTGCCCGCGAACCCGACGCAGATCGAGTGGTACGTGACGGCCGCGCGCTCGGACGGCGGGCAGGCCCTGCGGATGCCCTTCCAGTTCCGCGCCGTCCGCCCCACGGTCGCGGCCGTCGCGCCGACGATGGGCGCGGTCGCCGGCAACGAGGTGGCCGGCAACCCGCCGACCGACATCGACGGCGGCTTCCGCCTCTCGTACGGCTACGCCTCGACACCCGCGCCCGCGAAGTTCCGCGTGCAGGAGTCGAATGATAACGGCGCGACGTGGGCGACGCTCGCCGACGTGCCGGCCTCGCAGACCGCGTTCGACGTTACCGGGCGCGGCAACGGCAACTACCTCTACCGCGTCGTCGGCCTCTTCCCGGTCGAGCACGGCCTGATCGACGGGCCGGCGAGCGCGGCGCGCGCCGTCGCGGTGGATCGCCGCGCCGAGGCGGACGTGACCTCGCTCATCCAAGCCGCGATGGTCGACGGGACGGTGAGCTTCGCGGGCGGCGTCTTCCAGTTCGACCAGACGCTCCGCAACGCCTCGGCCGACGCGGCCGTCTTCGTCCCGCTGCGCTTCAACGTCACCTCGGTCAGCTCGCGCAGCGGCAAAGTTAAGGTGCAGAACGCCGACAACGGCGGCGACGGCGTGGCCTCGCAAGCGGCCTTCGACTACACGGCGCAGGCCGGCGCGGATCAGCGGCTCGCGCCGGGCGAGACGAGCGCGGCGCGCAGGCTTCAGTTCGCCAACCCGGCCTCGGAGATGTTCGAGTTCACGGCCGTCGTCCGCGGCCACCTGCCCGACGCGGCGAACGCCTCGGGCGCGGGCGCCTCGGGAGGGGCCGACGGCAGCTCCTCCTCCTCTTCGTCCACCTCAACGGGCGGTGGCACGGCGGGGGGCACTTCACTCGGAGGCACGCTCCAGCAGGCCGGCACCGCCCTACGCTTCGTCGTCAACCCGCTGACCCGATCCGTCAGCGTCTCGCTGGCTCGTTAGCGTCAGCGCGAAACGTGGCACACGCCGGGGGCGTAGGGCTTAGCCCTACGCCCCCGTGTCGTAGCCACTGCCCGGCGGAAGTGCCGGGCAATGGTTCCGAGTCCGGTACCAGCCGTGAAGCATCCAGCTTTGGAAATTGAATAATGTCGCCGCGCCCACGTTTGGTGTCGTAACGTAGGCGCAGGCACGAATAATCCCACCAGTTTTATCGGTAGTGTTGCGAAAATTATTTTCAAGCGCGGGGAGTCACAAGCCGCCCTCACTCAGGCGGCCTACTGAAAGAGGGAAGCGACGAACTTCGCCTGCCCGCGTGCGTCCCTTCCGGCTAGCCTTTCGACTTGGCCCTTCCTCACCGTGTTCATCGATTCAATGCCTTCAAGCGTCCGCTCCGCCGTGCGGAAGCTCTTGAAGCATCGTGACGCCCGCGCCTTCTGCTTGACGAAGCGGTGATCCTGCGCGATCACGTCGTTCAGGTATTTCACGCGCCCCAGCTGACAATCTGATGGCGGTGTCTTACCGGCTTGAAGCATTCGAGTCGACGCCGCCCCCGGATCGAACTCCCGCCGTCCCTCACATGGGTCAGCAGTATATGCCCCGCCGAGCCGGCGTGATGATCGCCCATGAAATGGGGGAATTGTCCGAGGGCTAGGCCCCCCGGTAACTCTCCCGACGATTTTTTTGAAAGTAATCGATTAGCTCGGAAGCGGCGTTGTTCATCTCGATAAGCAGTGCCTCAACCTTCCCGGCAAGGTAGTTGTGCAGCCACCTAGTTAACACCGTCACGGTGAAGCCGAGTGCCAAGGTTAAGAGGCCATTCAATACACCCGCGGCGACACCTGCGCCATACAAAGACCCGCCCGCCATCGCGCTTTGAAGGGCCCGGATTAATCCGAATACCACTCCTAATAAGCCCACCATCCAAGCCGTCGAGCCGATGGTGGCGAGGCCGGAGAGGCCGCGCCGGAACTCGGCCGACTTGATCGCGATGGCGCGCTGCATGGCGCGCTTCGAGGCGTCGATCTCTTCGCCGGAGAGCTCGCCCGAACTCTCGTGCGCGCGGAACCCGTGCAGGCCGGCGTTGACCACCAGCGCCAAGTGCGACTTCTTGTGCTTGTCGGCGAGGTCGATGGCCTCCTCGATCCGGTTGTTCTTCAAAGCCTGCGCGACGCGCGGCGCGAACTCGCGCGACTGCGCCTTGGCCGCGCGGTACGTCAGGAAGCGCTCGACCATCACGGCGATGGAGTACATCAACATGAGGAGCAGGATGACGGCGGCAAGGAGGTTCGGCCACCATATTTTACTGACGGACTCTGCGACGGTCAGCGCCTCGGCGGACTCCTCCGGGGCGGATGTCTCAACGTGGGCAGTCTTCTGTGGAGGGTCGGGAGGGGTCGGGGTAGAGGAGGGGGCTTTAAGCTCACTCAGAACTTGCCTTAGCACCGCTTCGGCAGCCGGAGTGAAAGCGAACCCAACGGCGCTCCCTTCGTATTCAATCCTGAAAGCCCCTTCCTCGGTCTCCCCTTCGAGCACCTTACCCAGAATGCTCGCGTACCTGTCCGGGGACTCTTGCAAGCCGGCGGGCGTGACCTCCTCTTTCGTGACGAGCGTGAGCACTGAGGCGGTCAACTCTCTGGCCGGCCTGCGCTCGTCGAAGCACTGCGAATGGCATTGGCCGGCCCTGCACTCGCAATAGCCCCACTGACGCGGCTGGCACTTCACCCCGCCGCCGCACGGGCGGCACTCGCACGGCGGCGGCGCTTGGGCGCGCGCGTCGGGCGCGAGCGTCACGAGGAGGAGCGCCGAGATCAGTTTACAGACACACGATCTCATAGCTGCTGTCGGGCTGAATCACCTTAACTTCGTAGTTGACGTTCGTCCTCGCCCTCACGTTGCGCAGGAAGTCCACTTCGTCCTTCCCGTACAGAGTGCCGCCGTTGAACTCGACGACCGCCCGCCGCGCCTTGCCGCCGCAACTCGGGCCGAAGTCGACCTTCACGTTGCGGGCCACCCGCAGTTTTTCCAGCACGCTGCCGAGCGTCGGGTTCGTGGGCACCGAGATGCCGAACGAGCGGCTCGAAGGCGTCAGGCGGATGTCTTCGAGGCCCGTCCGCGTCAGCGACACCCGGCGGTCGCGCGAATCGTACCCGACCGCCTCCACCACGATGCGGACTTCCTTGGCGGACTCGGGCAGGTTCACGTGAAAAATGCCCTCCGAGTCCGTCTCCTGCACCTGCGGCACTTTCTGATCCTCTTCGACGCTGACCTTCGCCCGATGGATCGGCTGGTTGGTGCTGTCGTCCCTCACCCGGCCGGTGTAAGAGACGGTCTTAACCTCCGGCCCGCCCGGCTCGTACACGAACTGCCAGTACCCGACGGCGAGCACCCCTACCAAAGTGATCACCGCCAGCACGATTCTTAACCAAGCGGGCGATTTCGCGTCATCGTCTTCGGGCATTGTGTCCTCCGATGCCGAACGGTTGGCGCTCTCGCGGTGGATCAAGAGATTGAACCGCAGCGCGGCGGCAGCGGCCCGCGCGGGCGGTAGTGGCGGCGGGGACAGACTGTGGGGTCGGCCGCGAGTCGGCGGCGAAGGGAGCCGGGCGCAAACTCGCCGGCACCGTCAGCGTTGGGTCAGTTCGAGGCCGGCGGCGAGGAGGCGCGTCTCGTGCTGCTGTCGGTACTCGCAGTTCCCCTTACTTCTGCACCCCGCGCATCTAATTGCGGTGGCAGCCGCCGGGGCACGAGGGCGGGAACTCGCCGCCGCGGCAGACCGGGTTCCGGACAGGATTCCACGTTGTCGGCTGACTCGTGAGAACGCTGGGCGTTGTGACGCCGAAGAAATCAAAACTAGTCCGCGAGGTGATAGGCGGCTCCGATTCGGGCAGACGTTAAACCCGGTGGGCGAATCTGTCAACGAAAAATTCCGGGCGCGGTCGCAGCCCCGTCGGAGTCCCCGAGCAGTCTCCCCGGTCGTCGCCGGCGAGGATGAATCCGGCCCGTTAGCGGGAACGCCCGTAACTCCCGGAGTCAAGCAGTTGCCTCTCCGGCCGCTCAGGCGAAGGGTTCAAATAACAAGACGGACTCGAACCCTTATGCATGCTAGTTCGTTCTAACGGTGGCCCGCGGCCGGCCCCCGCCTCTCCTACCGGCAGGCGCAGATGATGAGGTTGCAAGAATTACTTCGAGATGAAACAGCTCTTCGGTGAGGCCCGCCGGAAGGACGTTTACCAGCGCGGCGTGGCTGAAATCGTCAACTGTGCCGACCAAGGCTTTCTGCCTGCCCGCGGCCGAACCTCGATGCTTAGCACGACCTCCACCGCGTTGTCAGGAGACGTGAACGTGCCGGCCTTCGAGATGGGAGGGCCGCTCAGTATGGCGATCTGCAACGGCTGGTCGAGGCCGGTCAGGAGAGAGGTGGGTGCGCCTCGCGAGCCGGCGAGTGCCTCATCGAGCCGGATGTCTTCGAGCGCGTTCGCGTGTACAAACTTCCCCGTGGCCCTCACTTGCGCGACCGACAGCCGGACGGCCAACTCACTCGGAGAGAGGAGAGACGCGCGGAGGCTGTAGCCGACGTTCGAGCGGAGTCGGACGGGAAGGTCTACTTGGGTCGCGCCCGCGTCCGAGAGCGACACGACTAGCGTGTGCGCCCCCGCGCCGCTCGCGGAGACCTGCACCTCTGCCCCGTCGGGCCGGTCGGGCGGCGCGGCCGAGACGGCGACGACCGGGCTGACGCGCCCGGTGGCGGTGATCGACGCACCGCCGTGCTGCGCGAGCAGGGGCGGCGCGACGAGTAGGGCGCAGAGTGTGGTTCCGCACAGGCGGGTGATGAGGCGCATGGGTGATACTCCCGGCCGCCGGGAGACCCGGCCCCCGATTCGGGAGACGTGGAACGTGGCCCCCTCCGGCCGGAGAGACCGCTTGCGAAAACTGTTCCACGCCCACGCCCGCGCGCAGGCGCTCCCTCCCGCGAGAAGGCTTCGGGCGGGAATCGCCCCCTTGACTTACGCGGCCACGGGACAGTCCCGACAGCGTCAGCCCGGCCCGCCGATGTAGCCGGCGAGCCGGTCGTAATCTTCGGCGTCGATTTCGGTGATGGAGACGCCGAAGAGGTAGCCGCCCCCCTCGCCCCTCGCGCCGGGCGCGGCGCAGTGCGCGACCTCGGCGCGCATCGTGATCGTGCCGGAGGGGAGCGTCAGGACTACGACCACGGTGCGGCCCCGCTCGGCCATCTCGCCGCAAGCCTCGTCGTCGGGCAGCAGGATCGACAGCCCCGCCTCGCTGATGTCTCTGACCCGGCCGGTGAGCGTCCGCAGCCGGCCGCCGCCCACGACGGCGACCCCGACGACGAGCGGTTCTTCGGGCGGGACGAGGTAGCGCGGCCGGCGGCGGCGCTCGTCCTCTTCGAGCGGCAGCAGTCTGATGAGGGAGGGCATGATAAAGGGGTCGACCCGGCGGCGGCGTGCGCTCGAAGGCGGCGGTGGCTTTGACGGTGGTATCGGTGGTGATCTGTACCCGGCCTCGCGCGCGGCCGCCCCGTCTTGTTTACAAACGAGTCGCCGGGCGCGTACTCTGTGAGTAGGCAGGCCGCGTCCTCAACGCCGGCGGGTCTGAGCCTCATCACCCCTATGCAATTCAAAATCCTGATCGTGGAGGATGACGAGCGTCTGCGAGACGTTCTACTGGAGGCCGCGGCGATGGAGGGCTACGACGCGCAGGGCGTCGCGAGCGCCGAGGCCGCGGTCGAGCGACTCCGGCAAGAGCCGTTCGCCGTGCTGGTCACCGACGTGACCCTGCCCGGCATGTCCGGCCTCGATCTGCTGCGCCACTGCCCGCAGCTGCGGCCCGGCATCGTGCCCGTCGTCATCACCGCCCACGGCACCGTCGACTTGGCCGTCGAGGCCATGAAGCGCGGCGCGGCGGACTTCATCACCAAACCCTTCGCACTCGACGGGCTGCTCGGCGCGATCCGCGTCGCGGCCGAACGCGCGGCGCGCGTTGTCGCTTTGGCGAAGGGCGGCGGCAGTCCCGCCCCCGCGGCCGGGGCCGTCAACTTGGTGGCGACCTCGCCCGTCATGCGCGGGCTGCTCGAACAGGTGCGGGCCATCGCGCCCTTCCCGACGACCGTGCTCGTCACCGGCGAGACCGGGACGGGCAAGGAGATGATCGCTCGCGCCGTTCACCACCTCAGCCCGCGCGCGGGGAAGGCGCTCGTGGCGCTCAACTGCGCCGCCGTGCCGGAACATCTGCTCGAAGACGAACTGTTCGGGCACGTGAAGGGGGCCTTCACCGGCGCGCAGGGCGCGCGCGCGGGCCGCTTCGAGCAGGCCGACGGCGGGACGCTCTTCCTCGACGAGATCGGAGACATGAGCCTGCCGCTCCAAGCCAAGCTGCTGCGCGTCCTCCAGGAGCGCGAGTTCGAGAAGCTCGGCTCGTCGCGCACCGTCAAGGTGGACGTGCGCGTCGTGGCCGCGACCAGCGCCGACCTCGAAAGGCGGATCGAAGAGGGCACGTTCCGCCCCGATCTCTACTACCGCCTCAACGTCGTGCACCTGCGCCTGCCGCCGCTGCGCGAGCGGCGTGAGGACATCCGGCCGCTCGCCGAGCAGCTGCTCGCGAAGTTCTGCGCCGCGACGGGCCTGCCCGCCAAGACCATCTCCGACGACGCGTGGCGGGCGCTGCACGACTACCGCTGGCCCGGTAACACGCGGCAGCTACAGAACGCCGTGGAGCGCGCCGCGGCCCTGACCGGAGCCGCGACCGACATCCACCTGCGAGACCTGCCGGAGGAGGTGCGCGCGGCCGCCGACATCGCCCCCTCACCTTCCGCCGCCACGAGCGGCGAGCCGGCCCGGACGATCCCCGACGAGGGGGTCAACTTCGACGCCGTCGTCACCGAGGTGGAGCGCGAGCTGCTGTTGCAGTCGCTCGCCAAGGCCGGTGGGAACAAGATGCGTGCCGCCCGCCTCCTCAACATGAAGCGCACGACCTTCGTCGAGAAGCTGAAGCGTTTGCAGATCGACGCCGGGCCGGAGGAGGCCGGCGCGCCGCAGAATTAAGCCCTCACGCACCGTCAAGGTTTTGACACTCCCCCGGTCGCCGTCATTAATCCGACACTGATCGCGCGGCCGGGAGACAAACAAACCACACCCCCCAACCCTCTGAATCAACCAGACCCCGGCGAACTCGCGGCAACTTGCCGCGGCACGACGTAGTAAGGTCTCGGCCTCAAGCCCCGCCGAGTGCTGCACGGGGATTGCACTTGCCGAAGCCGGCCCTACGCCCTCACTGGTTTTTAACCGTCCGAGCCCCCCTTAGGACATGGAGCGCAACTAATGCAGATCAACCGTTCTCCCGCGGCGCGTCTTCTGCTGAGCCTTTCGCTGCTGCTCGCTTCGCACGCCGGCGCTGCCACACCGGCCGCCGCCAGCACGCAGCCCGCCCCCCCGACCCGCGGCGCGAAAATTTCCCCCGACCTGTCGCAGCGCGCGGCCTCGGCGGGC
>DATCVD010000488.1:0-2449 GCA_036567125.1 Pyrinomonadaceae bacterium
AGGACGCCCGCCAGCGGCCGGCCGGGGTTGATGATCTCCGGCGGCAACTCCGCGCGCGTGACGCGCCCGTCGTCGGCGAGGAGCACGGCCCGTTCGAGCGTGTTGCGGAGTTGGCGGACGTTGCCCGGCCACGAGTAGCCGCGCAGGGCTTCGAGGGCCTCGGGCGCGAGTTCGGGCGGCTGCGGCCCGCCGAGTTCTTTGAGCAGGTGGCGCGCCAGCGGCTCTACGTCTTCGGGCCGCTCGCGCAGGGGCGGCAAACTGATCTGGAAGCTGTTGATGCGGTAGAGCAGATCGTTGCGGAACGTGCCGTCGGCCACGACGCGGTCAACGTCGCGGTTCGTCGCGGCGACGATGCGGACGTTGACCTGCACCTTGCGCACCGCCCCGACGCGGTAGAACGAGCGCGTCTCAATCGCCCGCAGCAGTTTCGACTGCAACTGCGAAGGCAGCTCCGTGATCTCGTCCAGAAAGAGCGTGCCGTTGTCGGCCAGCTCGATCAGCCCGAGTTTTCTGGCCTTCGCGCCGGAGAACGCGCCGGCCTCGTAGCCGAACAACTCGGATTCGAGCAGCGACTCCTGAAACGCCGCGCAGTTGAGATCGATGAACGACCCGTCGCGCCGCTGCGACAGTTTGTGGATCGCGTGCGCGATCAGCTCCTTGCCCGTGCCCGACTCGCCCGTGATCAGCACCGACGCGTCGGACGGCGCGACCCGCTCGACCAAGCGCAGCACCTCGGCCATCGAACCCGACGAGTAGATGATCTCCGGCGTCGGCGACGTGCGCTCGATCTGCGCGCGCAGCCGCTGGTTGTCGACCCTCAGCCGGCGCTTCTCGGCCGCCTGCTTGACGAGCGCGTCCAGCTCCGTGATGTGGTAGGGCTTCGAGAGGTAGTCGTAGGCCCCGAGCTTCATCGCCTCGATGGCCGTCTCGACCGTGGCGTGGCCCGTCAGCATGATCACCTCGGGCGGGTTCGGCCGCTGGTGAATCTGCCGCAGCAGCTCCATGCCGTCCATCCGCGGCATGTTGATGTCGCAGAGCATCACGTCCACGTTCGTCTCTTCCAACAGACGCAGCGCCGCCTCGCCGTCGGGCGCGACGCGCACCGCGTGGCCCGCGCGCTCCAACTCCTTCTGGAGCACGAGCCGCAGGTTGGCCTCGTCCTCGGCGACGATGATGCGGGCCGGCGTCGAGTTGTTCGTGCTGCTCAAATCAGATCGGGTCTCCGTCGAGTGGTGTCGCCGCGGTCTGGCCGCGCGTGAAGCGCCGGCAGCGTCAGCGTGAACGTCGTCCCCTTCCCGACTGCCGACTCGACGCCGACGTGCCCGCCGTGCTCCTTCACAATACCATAACAGACGGCGAGTCCGAGACCCGTGCCCTGCCCGATCTCTTTCGTCGTGAAGAACGGCTCGAAGATCTTCGCCAGATTCTCCGCCGGGATGCCGACGCCCGTGTCGGCCACTTCGACGACCACGCCCGCGCCCTCGTTGCGCGCGCGCACCGCGAGGCGGCCGCCCCGCGGCATCGCGTCAATCGCGTTCTCGGCGAGGATGATGACGGCCTGCTGCAACTGCCCCTCGTCGCCCAAGACGGGCGCGAGATCGCCCGCCACCTCGACGGCGAACTCCACGCCCTGCTTCGCCCGCTTCTGGTGCTGCAACAGCCTGACGGCCGACTCGACCACTTCCGCGAGCGCCACCGGCTCGTGCTCGCCCGCGCGGTTGCGGCTGAAATCCAGCAGCCCGTTCGTGATCGCCTTGCACCGGAACGCCTCGCTCCGGATCAGCGCCAGATACTCGCGCAGATCGTCGACGGCCTGCGACCCGCCGAACCCGCCCTCGGCCACGCGCGTCTCAAGTGCTTCGGCGCACGCCGCGATGGTCGCCAGCGGGTTGTTGATCTCGTGCACGACGCCGGCCGCCAGACGCCCGACGGCCGCGAGCTTTTCCGAGTGCGCGACGGCGCGGTTGGCCAGCACGCGATCCGTGATGTCCTCGCCGACCGTGATGACGTGCGAGACCTCGGTGCCCTCGGCGCGCATCGGGATTTTGCTGACGAGCCAGTGCTTCGTCGCGCCGTCCGCGCCCGCGCTCTCCTGCTCGAACCGCTCGATCTGCCCCGTCTCGAAGGCGCGCGCGAACTCGCGCTCCAGCGTCTCGCGCGACTGCCGCGTCAGCACCTCGAAGACGTTGCGGCCCAAGACCTCCTCGCGCGGGATGCCCTGCCCGCCCAGCTCGCGGTTGCGGTTCCACGCGACGATCCTCCGGCCGCGGTCGACCGCGTAGAGCGACACCGGCAGGCTGTCGATGATCGCCTCCGTGAACCGGCGCTGCGCGACGGCCTCGGCCGTCCGCCGCTCGACCTCGCGCGCGAGGCTCACGGAGGACGCGCGCGCGCCCTCGTAGAGCGACGAGACGTGCGCCGCGAGCGCGGCCTGCTGCGCCGCCGCGTC
>DATCVD010000489.1:0-2232 GCA_036567125.1 Pyrinomonadaceae bacterium
CGTCGAGCGCGACCAGCTGAGCGTGGCCGCGCTCGCCGAGGAGGGCGCGCCCGTCCTCGTCGCCGACGCCACGCTCGAAGAGACGCTGCGCGAGGCCGGCGTCGAGCGCGCCCTCGCCCTCGCCTCGTGCCTGCCCGACGACGCCGACAACGTGTACGTCGTGCTCACCGCGCGGGGCCTGTCGCCGCACCTGCACATCGTCGCGCGCTCGGTCGAGGAGCAGGCCGAGCCGAAGCTCGTGCGCGCCGGCGCGAACCGCGTCATCTCGCCGACGATCATCGGCAGCCACCGCATGACGCAGGCGCTCTTGCGCCCCGCGGTCGGCGAGCTGCTCGACTCGCTCACGGCCGAGCACCTCGACTTCCACTTGGAGCAGGTCGAGATCACGCGCGACTCGCCCTACGTCGGCCGCAAGCTGCGCTTCACGAACATCCGCTCGGAACTCGACGCCGTCGTCGTCGCCATCCGCCGCCGCACGGGCCGGATGATCTTCAACCCGTCGCCCGACGAGATCATCGAAGCCGGCGACATGCTGATCGCCGCCGGCCGCGCCGAGTCGCTCGCCGAACTCCAGACGCAGGCGCAGTCGAAGAAATAGTTTCAGGAGTCAGGAGTTAGGAGCTAGGATTCAGGACTCAGGTTCGGAGATCACGTCCTTAAGTCCCAGCTCCTAGCTCCCGGCTCCCGGCTCCTAAATCCTAAATCCTAAATCCTACTTCCTAACTCCTATGCGAGTCCTTGTCACAGGCGGGAGCGGCTACCTCGGCGCGCACGTGCGCCAGTTTTTTGCGGCGGACGATTTCTCGCGCCGGTCGAACCGCGACATCCTAGAGCCGGCCGACCTCTCGATGATCGCGGACTACGACGTGGTGATCCACCTCGCCGCGCGGCTCGACAAGCGGCCCGAATCGGCCGCCGAAGTCTTCCGCACGAACGCCGAGGGCACGGCCAACGTCGTCAGCCGCGTGCGCGAGGGCGCGGCCTTCGTCTACGCCTCGACGAAGGACGTGTACGGCGCGAACGCGGAGGGGCTGGCCGAAGTCGCCGAAGACTGCCCGACGGCGTACGCCGGCCAGTCCGCGCTCGAATGGTCGAAGCTGATCGGCGAGCGTTACGTCGATTACTACGCGGCGCGGCGAAATCTGCGGGCCTGCGTCTTCCGCCTGTCGGCCGTCTACGCGCGGCCGACCGAAGGGAACGAGGCGGGCTTCGTCACGCACTGCGTCGAGTCGGTCAAGCGCGGCCTGCCGCTGCGGCTCCCCGCGCGCGGCGAACCCGTGCGCGACCTGCTGCACGTTGACGACTTCTCGCGCGCGTGCCGGGCGTTCGTCGAGTCGGGCGTGAGCCGGGCGACCTACAACCTCGGCGGCGGGCGCGAGAACTCGCTCAGCCTGCGCGAGATCGCGCAGACGGTCGGCCGCCTGATCGAACGCTGGCCGATCTACGACAACGACGCGCCCCCGCCCCCGCCCGTGCCCTTCGACTACGTCTCCGACATCTCCCGCGTCCGCCGCGAACTCGGCTGGGAGCCGCACGTCACGGTCGAGGAGGGCTTGCGGAGCGTGCTCTAAGCGACGGGGCGGGGGCGCGGAACGACGAACTGAAGGCGGCTGCTTTTAGCTCGTCGTTCCGCGCCCCCGCCCCGTCGCTTCCTCTTTGCGCGCCTTCGCCCGCGCGTGCGATTATTCCACTTCACCTGAGATGGGGCGCGAGTTAACAACGGAGGGGATCGAGCGCGTCGTCGTCCGCGGCGCGAACTGGGTCGGCGACGCGGTGATGACCGTGCCCGCCTTGCGTGAGCTGCGCCGCGTGCTCCCGCGCGCGCGCGTCACGCTGGCGACGCGGCCGTGGGCCGAGGGCATCTTCGCGGGCGCGGACTTCGTTGACGAACTGATGATCGTCGGCGAGAAGCGCGGGGCCGGCGGCTTCGTCTCCGAGGTCTCCGCGTGGCGCGCGCGCCGCTTCGACCTCGCGGTCATCCTCCCCAACGCCTTCGCGCCCGCGCTCGTCGTCTTCGCCGCGCGCGTGCCCATGCGGCTCGGCTACAGAACTGACGGTCGCGGCCCGCTGCTCACGCACGCCGTCCCCGCGCCCGCTTGGCGCGGGCTTCGGCACGAAGTTTTTTACTACCTCAACCTCGTCGGCGAACTCGAACGCGCGCTGACCGGCGCGACGACAGTCGGCGAGCGCGCGCCGCGACCCGGTTTGCGAATCTCGGCGGCGCGCGCGGCC
>DATCVD010000490.1:0-3211 GCA_036567125.1 Pyrinomonadaceae bacterium
GCGCGGCGCGCGGCCGCGCGGCCTTCCTGAACGTCACGGCCGCGCGCGAGGACGGCTCGCCCGCGACGCTGTCGGCCGCCGAGGTCGCGCTCTACGACGACGGCCTCGAACAGAAGGTTCAGAGCTTCACGCCCGACCCCACGCCGGCCCGCATCGTCCTGCTCGTCGATAACTCGGTTTCGCTGCGCACCGACGTGCCGAAGCTCGCGCAGGTCGCGCGCGAGTTCGCCTACGAGATTTACGAGGGCGACCAACTGCTCGTCGTCGGCTACGACGAGAACGCGGAGATCATCTCGGACTGGACGGACGACGCGAAGAAGATCGAGTCGTCGCTCGCCGGCCTGCGCAAGAAGGGGCAGCCGCGCCTGTTCGACGCGCTGACCGCCGTCCTCGAAGAGGCGCTCCGGCCGCTCGCAGGCTCGACGCGCAAGCGCGCCATCGTCGTCATCGGCGACGGGCTGGATCGCGGCAGCAAGACGAAGTTCAAAGAGGCGCTCGCCGAACTCCAGTCGTCCGACATCGCGGTTTACGCCTTGCAGATCCCCGACCGGACGGGCGGCGCGTTCCGGCGCGACACGCCGAAGCCGGCGGAAGTTCTGCGCCAGTTGGCCGAGGGCACGGGCGGGCGCATCATCCCGCTCGCCGAGCCGCGCGAGGCCGCGAAGTCCGTTTGCGACGAGCTACGCCGCCACCGCTACCTGCTCGCCTACACGCCGACCTCGATCTCCTACTACGACACGCGCCGCCTGATGGTCATCGGCCCGCCGGGCGTCACCGTGCGCTCGAAGACCGCGCAGCCGCCGGCCAACTGACGCGCCGCTCTCCCCCCGTCGCGCCGCACGGTCGCGCGCGACTTAACACTCTCCCCGACTGACGACTGAGGACTCCCGCGCGCGGCCACTTTCCGTGCGCGTAGCTTCGCGCGGGGTTCGTGCGCGACGACTTCGTGTCCGCGCGCACGGTTTCCGGCAGCGGCCGGCGCGCGCGCTCCGGTCGGCCGTCGGCGTCCCCGGCCGGGCGCAACCCTTTCGCAACTGATTGAAAACAGCAGCGTAGTGAATCCGTGCATCTAAACACTCGAAGACGGCCACCCGAGCGGCCGAAGTTGCCGTTTAGTTGCGGAAAACTTTGAGGCGCGCGGCTTGCTATCAGAGAGTTTGGGCGTTCCGATTTCGGCGCGCGTGAAAGGCGAGGATGGACGATCAGAGACAGAACTTGCGGGCCGGCGCGGCCGCCACGGGAACGACTGATGTCGACCCGGAGAAGACGCTCGTCGCGCCGCGCTTCGACGCGCGCGAGGCGCTGACCGCGCAGCCCGTCGTGCCGCTCTCCGACGCGCCGCCGGTGCGCCGCGAGCGACGGCAGGGGACGCTGCCGCTCGTGCTGATACTCGTCTCCGCGCTCGTCGGCGGCTTGGTAAGCGTCTTCGCCTACAGGCTCTACCAGCAGCGCGCGCAGCAGTCGTCGGCGCGCGAGCAGCAGCAGCAGCCGGCGTCCGTCGAGGCCCCCGCGCTGACTCCCGAGATTTCCGCCGGGGCCGCCGCCGCGCCCGAGACGCCCGCCGCCACGCCCGAAGTGATCGAAGAGACTCAGCCCGCGCCCGACGCGGAAATCGCGGAGGTGCGGGAGACCGACGTGCCGGAAGAAGCGCCGGAAGAAGCGGCCCCGCGCGTGGAGACGAGGGAAGTCAAGGCCGCCCGCGACCCCGGCCCGGCCGGCGAGCGCGCGGGCCGCGAAGAAGATTCGGCGGCGCGCAGCAACGCCGCGCGCCGGCCGACCGCGCGCCGCGTCGAAGAAATCAAGACGCCGACCGAAGACCTCAGAGTCCGCCGCGAGCGTGACGACGGCAATGAGGCGACCGACTACGAAACTCCGCGCCGCGCCGCGCGCGCCGAACGCCGCGCCACGCGACGTGCCGAACGGCGAGCCGCGCGCCGCGTGGGCGAGCGCAACATCGACCGCGTCCGCGCGATCTTCGAAGGCTCGCCGCCCTCGAACTGACGAAGATGTAGTCGCGGCGCGGCCGAATCGCTCGCCGCACGCGGCGCTCCTCAAGTCGCTGAGTAACAGGCGAGAGCAGTCAGAGTCCGGTCGTTCGCGGCCGGACTTTTTTTGTCCCGGCACGGTCTGCCTTTTTTTTTGACCCGACCGGGGCTGCGGCGCGCGCGCGACGTGCGTTAAAGTGTGCGTGCGGTGGCGAAGCGTGAGCGGATCGATAAGCTGCTGGTCGAGCGCGGGCTGGCTCAGTCGCGCGCGCGCGCGCAGGCGCTCGTGATGGCGGGCGCGGTGCTGGTCTCCGAGCAGCGCGTCGAGAAGCCCTCGCAAGTCTTCCCGCCCGACGCGCAGATTCGCGTGCGCGGGCACGACGACCCGGCCGCGCGCTACGTCGGCCGCGGCGGCTTGAAACTCGAAGCCGCGCTCCGCGCCTTCGCGCTCGACGTGGCGGGCCTCGCGTGCGTCGACGTGGGCGCTTCGACCGGCGGGTTCACCGACTGCCTCTTGCAGCACGGCGCGCGCCGCGTCGTCGCCGTGGACGTGGGCCACAACCAGTTGGACTACCGGCTGCGCCGAGACCCGCGCGTCGAGTCGCGCGAGGGGGTCAACGCGCGGAACCTGCGCGCCGAAGATTTCTCCGAGCGTTTCGACTTGGCCGTGATGGACGTGTCGTTCATCTCGGCGGCGAAGGTGCTGCCGGCCGTCGCGCCGCTGCTGAAAGCGGGCGCGCGCTGCGTCGTCCTCGTCAAGCCGCAGTTCGAGGTGGGCAAGGGCGAGGTGGGCAAGGGCGGCATCGTCAAAGACCCGGCGCAGCACGCGCGCGTCGTCGAGGAGGTCAACGCGGCGGCGCGCGCGCTGGGCTTCGCCGTGCGCGGCGTCGTCGCGTCGCCGATCCTCGGCGCGGAGGGCAACCGCGAATTCCTCGCGCTCTACGAGTGGCCGGGCTGACCGGGGCGGCGGCCGGGGGTGAGGGTTGACGGACTGATGAGACGACTGAGCGAGAGCGAGGCGCTGGCGCGGCTGCGGCGCGAGAAGGCCGCCTACCGGGGCCACGTCAAGATCAATTACGAGCAGGCCGCGCGCCCGTGCCGCGAGTGCCCGACGCCCGGCGTCTGCTGCACCGACGCGCACTTCGTCAACGTCCACATCACGCGCCTCGAAGCCGTCGCCGTCCGCGACACCCTCGCGCGCACGCCGCGGCTCGCGGAGGGCGAGC
>DATCVD010000491.1:0-3258 GCA_036567125.1 Pyrinomonadaceae bacterium
GCCGAGTCCGACAGGGTTGACGGCGCGAGGGCCGCGACGAGCGCGGCGGCGGCGGCCGCGGCCGTGAGTCTCGACAGGGTTCGCATCACTGATTCTCCTCGTGTGACGAAATTCGACGGAGGAAACCGGCAGCCACCGTCCGTTCGCACCTGCCGACCACCCCGCCGAACGGCCTCATGCTAACACTTCGCCGGACGCGCGCAAACAGCCATTTTCCGAACGCTTGACCGCCACCATTGCGCGACTTAGACTCGGCCGTGGCAGCGATTAGCCGTCAGCTCTTAGCTGTTAGCAAAACCGGAATCGTTGACAAGCTCGGCCCTGAACGTCGGCCGGACAAACGCGAGGGGCGCGCGCCGGATTTGGGATGTCCCGCCGTCCGCCGCCCGTTGTCCGAATTTTTGATCGGCTAACGGCAAGCGGCTACTCGATAACAGCTTCTCATGCGCAGAGTTTATCTCGACAACAGCGCGACGACGCCGGTTGACCCGCGGGTGGTCGAGGCGATGCTGCCTTACCTGACCGAGAAGTTCGGCAACGCTTCGAGCGTCCACTTCTACGGGCAGGAGGCGCGCGCGGCGATTGACCGGGCGCGGCGCGAGGTGGCCGCGCTCGTCTCGGCGCGGCCGAACGAGATCGTCTTCCTCTCCGGCGGGACGGAGGCCAACAACCTCGCCGTGCGCGGCACGCTCGAAGCCAACGCCGAGCACGGCCGCCACCTCGTCACGTCGCAGATCGAGCACTCGTCCGTGCGCGGCCTGTGCGACGCGCTCGAAAGACGCGGCTGGGAGGTCACGCGCCTGCCCGTCTACGAGGACGGCGTCGTGCGCCCGGAGGACGTGCGCGCCGCCATCAGGCCCGACACCGTGCTCGTCTCCGTGATGCTCGCCAACAACGAGATCGGCACGTTGCAGCCCGTCGCCGAGATCGGCCGAATGATTCGTGAGGAGCGCGGGCGCGGGCGCAAGTATTTGTGGCTGCACACGGACGCCGTGCAGGCCGCGGGCCGCGCGCGGGTTGACGTGGAGGAGTTGGGTTGCGACCTGCTCTCGCTCTCGGCGCACAAGCTGAACGCGCCGAAGGGCGCGGGCGCGCTCTACGTCCGCCGCGGCGTCCGCCTCGCGGCGCAATCGGTCGGCGGCCATCAGGAGCGCGAGCGGCGCGCGGGCACGGAGTCCGTCCCCTTAATCGTCGCCTTCGGCCGCGCCGCGCAACTCGCGCGCGAGGAGTTCGACGAAAGATGCGCGCGGCTGCGCGTCTTGCGCGACCGCTTCGAGGCCGGCGTCGAGGCGCGCGTCTCCGACATCGTCTTCAACGGCGGCCGCACGTCGAGACTGCCGCACCTGTCGAACATCTCCTTCCGCTACGTCGAGGGCGAGGGGCTGCTGATTAATCTCGACATGCAGGGCGTGGCCGTCTCGACCGGCTCGGCCTGCTCTTCGGGGTCGCTCGAACCGTCGCCCGTCATCCGCGCCCTCGGCCGCGACGACGAACTCGCGCGCGGCTCGATCCGCTTCAGCCTCGGCCGCGAGACGACCGGCGAGGACATCGACTACGTCCTCGAAGTGCTCCCCCGCGCCGTCGAGAACCTCCGCCGCCTCTCCCCGCTCTACCAGCGCGCGCTCGCCGAACGCGCCTGCGCGGTCACGTAAGTTAAGGTTTAAGGTTTGAGGTTCGACGAGCCGCCGGCCCGAGACCCGAACGCGAAACCTGAGAGTCACGAACCTCGAACCTTAAACTTCAGACCTTATACCGTGCCTTATTCCGAAGCCTTCCGCGACCACCTCGCCAACCCGCGCAACGCCGGCGCGCTCGAAGACGCGGACGCGGACGTTGAGTTGACCAACCCCGTCTGCGGCGACCGCCTGCGCCTGACCCTGCGCGCCCGCGACGGCCGGATCGCGGCCGCGCGCTTCCTCGCCTACGGCTGCCCGCCCACGCTCGCCTGCGGCTCCGCGCTCACCGAACTGATTCAGGGCCAGACGCTCGAAGACGCCGCCCGCCTCACGCGCGACACGCTGACGCAGAAGCTCGGCGGCCTCCCCGCGCGCAAAGGCCACGCCGCCGCCCTCGCCGTCGAGACGCTGCGCGCGGCGCTGTCGAAGTTGTAGGGCGGCCCTCCGGCGGGTGTTATACTGCGCCCGTCTCCGGCCCTCAGGAGGTCTTCATGTCGCGCCAAGCCAAAGCCTACGTCACGTCCGTGGAGTACCTCGCCCGCGAACGTCAGGCCGAGCACAAGAGCGAGTATTACGACGGCGAAATCTTCGCCATGACCGGCGCCAGCATGAGACACAACCGGATCACTCTTAACATCGGCGCGGAACTGAACGTCCAGCTCAGGGGTCGTGACTGTCAGGCGTTCACCAGCGACATGCGCGTCCACGTCTCTGCCACCGGCCTCTACACTTACCCGGATGTCACCGCGATCTGCGGCGAACCCGAGCTTCAGGACGAACACGTTGATACGCTGCTCAATCCCGTCTTGATCGTTGAAGTGCTCTCGAAATCGACCGCGCGTTACGACCGCATCGACAAATTCGCGCACTACCGCTCGATCCCGTCGTTCGCCGAATACCTGCTCGTCTCGCAGGACGAATACAGGGTCGAGCATAACGTCAAACGGCCGGACGGCCGTTGGCTGCTGACGGACATACGCGGCAGGGAGGGCCGAGTCGGGTTGTCGTCGGTCGGCTGCGTGCTCGCCTTGAGCGACATTTACGACCGGGTGAGTTTCGACTGATTTGAAAGCAGAAAGGCCGCGGGCTGTGGGGGCGGCGGACGCGGGAAGCGGGCGGCGTGATCGCATTCACGCCGCCCGCTTCGTTGTTTCAGAGGTGACTGTCCGTCCTTTATGGCTCGGTCTTGGGCCGGCGCATGCGCATCGGCTCGATGCGGCGCTCGAAGGGGCCGCCCTCTTTGATGGTGTAGCCGGCGGGGACTTCGAAGAGCGTGCGGTCGGGCTCGGCGCGGCTGATGTTGGTCAGGCGGTAGGTCGTCTCGCCGAAGCGCGGATCGCTGTGGCGCGTCATCACGACCAGTTGGAGTTCGGGCGAGTACCAGCGCTCGCTCGTGATCTGGATCGCGCGCTCGTTGCCGATGGCGCCTGCCGGGATCGTCACGGTCGTGCGCGTGCCCTCGGCCTCGACGCCCTCGATTGACTGCTTGCCGAGCGTCTCCTTCGTCGATTCGAAGCGCGGCAGGTGGCCGGGCGCGCGCGCGATCTCGATCGCCGGAGCGGGCGGCTCGCCCGGCGCGGGC
>DATCVD010000492.1:0-3380 GCA_036567125.1 Pyrinomonadaceae bacterium
GCGGACGCGCGCGCCGCGACCGTCCGCACCGAGATCAACGCCGCGGCCGGGCAGTACCCCGCGCCGCACCGTGAGATTCTGCTGAAGGCCGTGAAGGGGAAGGATGTCGATCCGCGTTTCGTGCTCGCGATCATGCGGCAGGAGAGCGGCTACCGCGCGGACGCGCGCTCGCCGGCCGGCGCGCGCGGCCTGCTGCAACTGACGATTGACCTCGCCAACAAGTACGCGCAGCGCGCCGGGTTCAACTCGGTCAGCGAAAACGATCTCTACCGCCCCGAAGTCAACATCCCCATCGGCGTCGAATATCTGGCCGACATCTACCGGATGTTTCCCGGCCTGCACGAGGCGGTCGCCGCCTCCTACAACGGCGGCGAAGACAACGTCGCCCGCTGGGTGCGGCGCGCCGCACACGACGACTCCGGGGTGTTCACGTCAGAGATCGGCTTCGCGGAGTCGAAGGAGTACGCGATGAAGGTGCTGGCGAATTACCGCGCCTACAAGGTGCTCTACACCTCCGACCTCAGGCGACAGCGATAGAACCGAGGCGGCGGCGTTGGAGTCTCCGCGACGTTCAAGTCCGCGCCCGGCAAGGAGCCGCAGAGAGAGCGCGGCGCGTCACTGATTCGGATCGACGGCGCTGCCCTCTTGCGACAGCGCGGCGCTCGCGTCCGGCCGACTCCACTCGTTGCTCCAGATGCGCAGCTTTTCCAGCCGCCTCCGCCTCTCGTCATCCAGCAAGCCCCCCAGCGGCCACAGCAGCAGCGCGAGGAGGCCGCTGACGACCCCCAAGGGAACAACGGCACTGACGGGATCGGCGGGCGCTAAGTTCATGCCGCCGGCCACCGCGTTGTCCGTCCCCTCTCCGCCCGAAAACTCGGTCTCGGTTTTAACTGCCGCGTCCGTCGCGGCGAACTCGCCGGTCGGGAGCGGCGCGGCCGCCACGCTCGGTGCCGATTGTTCGGGCCGTCCGGTCGTGGGCGCGACCGAGACCCCGGCGAGGAAGCTGATCGCGGCGGCGGCCGTCGCGCTCGCGGCGCGCGACACGCGACGTTTCAGTTTCGCCAGACCCGTCGGGCAGTTCCGCGTCAGGATCGTGCCGTCCCTGCGGCGGTAGAAGCGGACGCAGAGCCGGCCCTCCGCGCCGAGAACCAGCCGCTCGGCCTCGCGGCGCGACATCGCCGAGAGGTTATAGACGTTCAGGCTGCAACGCTGGCAGAAGCGCACGCGCTCGTCGCCGCGCATCTCGTCCCAGTCCTCCGCGCACGGCGCGGCCACGCGCACGCGCCCCAGCGTGTCCGTCAAGCTTCTCATGCGCCACCTCCCCGCGGCCCAACTCGCAGGGACGGTTAGACACCGGCGTCGCGCATTCGTTCCGCGATGAATGGAAAGAAGCTGTTAGCCGTTAGCCGTTAGCCGTTAGCAAAAACCAGAAACAAACCAGGAATCGGAGTTGCAGTTGAAGCTGCCGCCCGTCTTCTAACGGCTAACGGCTAACGGCTAACGGCTACCTTTCACGGCTCCGGGCTGAAGCGCCCATCCTCGAAGCCGCGGGCGCGCTCGCGGCGGCGCAGCGGGTCGCGCGTCGCGGTGCGCGGGCGCGGGAGGATGCCGAGGCGGACGAGGGCCGGGCGGTACTCGTAACGGATCGAGACTTCGGCCGAGGGGCTGCGTTCGAGATCGAGATCGACGAAGCGCACGTCGTGGCCGACGGAGCGGCCCATGCCCGTCGCGGCGTAGTCCTCGTCGGCCGGCTCGACCTCGCGCATCACGCCCGACTGCGCGCGGCCCTCGGCGCGTGACGGCGATGCGGACTGCGGCGCGGCCTCGCCGGCCGAACGCTCTTTCCTCCGCCCGTCGTCCGCGCGCGGCGTGCCGAGCGGGCGCGGGCGCGGGATGATCTCGGCGTGGTCGGCGCGCTCGCGGAAGAAGACGGCCGAGATGAGGCCGATGTCTTCCGGGCGTCCGAGTTTGCCGGCGTAGGAGTCGCGCTCGTCGGTGAAGTAGAAGCGGCGCGCGCGGGCGCGGCTGACCTGCCAGCCGGAGACGGTGATCGTGCCGTAGGGCTGGATGACCCACTTGCTCGCGTCCCACGCGGTCGAGCGGCGCGCGTCGATGCTGTTCAGCCCGTCCACCGAGAGCGCGACGGCGACCCTCACGGGGAGCGGGTTGCGCACGCGCAGCGCGTACTCCTCGCCGCGCAGCGCCTCGACGTAGAGGCGGCCCCGCGCCGGGTATTTTTCCAGCGGCACGCCGCCCACCAACACTTCGACCTCGAACCCGTCGTAACGGATGGGCCGGCGCGACTCCTGCTGCCACGAACTCCGTGGCCCGACTGCCGCGCCCTCCGGCGACTCCGCGCCGACCCGCGCGGGCGCGGGGGCGACGCCCGCGACGAGCGCCAGCAGCAGCGACGCGGCGATCAATAGTCTTTTCATGCTCCGCTCCTCCCAAGAAAAAAATCCGGGGCACGAGATGTGAACGCCGCGGGCCGGCGATTCTTGCGCGGGGGCAGCCGCGCCGCTTGTGGGAACTCGCGGCCGGGCCATAAACTGCACGCCGAGCCGCACGACACCCGCAGCCGACCGTCGAGGAGTTAACTAGTGCCGACAGCCACGCCGCCCCCTTACTTCCCGCAGAACTCGCTGATCCCGCCCGACCCGAACCGCTGGAAAAAGATCAGGCTCGCGATCTTCGGCTGCCTCGGCCTCCTCGTGCTCCTCGCCGCGCTCGGCGTTTACGCGGTCGTTTACCTGTGGCGATGAATTAGGGTGAAGGAAACAAAGCCCCGCCAAGCGGACGCACAGGGCGCGGGAAGCGCGGCGAAAACGGCGAACGCGGGGCGATGAGCTGAAGACAGGTTGATTTCAGTTCATCGTCCCGCGCTCCGCGTGGCTCACGCGGTGAACGCGTTGAACGCGGCGCACTGACGCTCAAGCAAAAGCGGCGGGCGTCATTTTAGCGCCCTGCGCCGCGTCAAAAGTTGCGCGAGGGCGATGAGGGCGAGCAGCGTCGTGATGGCGGCCGAGAGCAGGCAGAACTGGCAGAAGGCTTGGAGCACGAAGGCTTGCAGGTAGAGCAGCCAGAGCGTCGTGGCGAACATCGCCGCGACGAGAACGGAGAGCAGCGTGCGCGCCTTCGTGTAGCCGAAGGCCGAGAGCGTGGCGAGGCTGAAGGCCGTGAAGTAGGCCGCCGCGCCGAAGGCCGCGAGCGGCACGCCCCAGAGCGAGGCGTAGGGGCTGCCCAACACTTCCGAGCAGCCGCTCGTCACCGTGCAGCGCACGGCGTTCCCCAGCAGGTGCTCGACCGTGAGGTAGACCGAGTCGGCGACGCCCACGAGCGCGAGCAGCGCGGCCGCGGCGTCGAGCAGCGTCGCGCGCAGC
>DATCVD010000493.1:0-4431 GCA_036567125.1 Pyrinomonadaceae bacterium
GAAGGCCGGCGGCTCGGCCCAGAAGGCGTCCGGCGCGGCGAAACAGTCTGGCGGCGCGGCGAAGAAGTCGGCGGCGAAGAGTGCCGGGGCGGCGAAGTCAGCGGGCGCGAAGCAGACGAGCGCGGCCTCGAAGGCCGGCGCGGCGAAGAAGGGCGCGGCAACGGGCGGCGGCGCGCAGAAGAGTGGCGGCGCGACGAAAGGCGGCGGCGCGGCGAAGAAGTCGGCCGGGACGAAGTCGGCCGGGACGAAGGCACCCGGCGGCGCGCAGCAAGTCGGCGGCGCGAAGAAGGGGGGCGGCGCGTCGAAAGCTTCGGGCGCGACGAAAGGCGGCGGCGCGGCTAAGAGCGGCGGGGGCGGCGCGGCGACGAAAGGCGGCGCGGCTACTAAGAGTGGCGGCGCGTCGGGCGGTTTGCTGAGCACGGTCGCGCAGCAGGTCGGGCGCATCATCGCGCGCGTCGAAGACGTGCTGCCGGGCCAGAAGGCGGGCGCTAAGAAGTCGGCGGGCGGCGGCAAGAAAGGTTCGCGCGGCTGAGTTTGAAGGCGCGGCCGTCCGCGTTTGAGGTCGCCGCCGTTCGTGCGGAACAGGCGGGTTGAACGGGAGGAGTCGAAGATGGCAGAGCAGGGAAGGCCGGGCATGCCGGGGCAGGGCGCGCGCGGCGCGCAGCAGGACGCGGCGCGCGACAACGAGGAGCACGAGTTGGAGGCCGAGCAGGAGTCGGCCGACGCGATGGACGCCGAAGTGCCGCAGCCGCCCGGCGCGTCCGAGACGACGGAAGGCCAGCCTTCCTGAACGCGCGCGGAGACGACGCGAGATGAAAAGGTCAGTGGTTCGGTTCTAAGCGAGACTGGAAAAGTTAGTGGTTTGGTACTGACTTCGGGACGGGCGCTCAGCCGCCGCCCCGAAGTCGGAACCGAGCCGCGGCTTCGGCAAAGGGCGACCGGCACGACAAAGCCGGTCGCCCTTTCGCGCGCGGCGACTCAGACCGCCCTGCGACGTGCGGCGCGGCGCGGGCGTAGGTTAAGATAGCCCGCGCCGCGCGATGCTTGCTCCCCTCTCGCCGGGTCGTGCTTTTGAAATTCATGCCCAACAGAAATTTTCGCCGCGGTCTAAATCCCCCCCGCAGTCTTCCGCGTAACGACGCCGCGCCGTGCGTCGGCCCGCCGCGCCGACGCGCAAGTCAGTTGCTAACGCTTCAGCTTCTCGCCTTCGCGCTCTGCTGCGCGCCGCACGCGTGGGCGCAGGCCGCGGCGTCGAAGCAGCGGGCCGCGAAGCTGCCTTCGCCCGAACGCGTCGTCGGCGATCACCTGAAGGCCGTCGGCGGTAAGAAGCGGCAGCAGGCGGTGCGCGACGCGACCTACGAGTGGCGGGTCGGGGCGGCGGGCGAGGAAGGGCGCAGCCTGCGCGTCTTCCAGAAAGCGCCGGCCTCCGTGCGCAGCGACGCCGTCGGCCCCGCGGGCGAGACGACCGTCGCGGCCAACGCGCGCACGGCTTGGTCGCGCTCGCTCGACGGTTCCTTGCGCACGCTGACCGACCGCGAGGCGGCGGCCGTCAAGTTGCAGTCGGCGCTCGCGGCGACGCGCCTCGTCGATCTGAAAAAACAGGACGTGCTCGCCCGCACCGTCGCGCTCGAAGAGGCGAACGGCGAGCCGGCCTACGCGGTCGAGTTCTCGCGGCGCAACGGCGCGCGCGTGCGCTACTGGTTCGGCGCGCGCACGAAGTTGCTGCTGCGCGTCCGCGACGACGAGCGGCAACAGACCTCAACGTTCTCCGACTACCGCGCCGCGTCCGGCGGGGCGGACGGCACGGTCGAGCCGCACCGGCTGGAAATCAAGACCGACTCCGGCGACGCGCTCGCGTTCCGGCTCGAAAGCGCGCGCTACAACACGAACCTCACAGACAGTTTGTTCGAGCCGCCGGGCGACTCCGCGCTCAACGTCGCCGAGCTGCTGCGGGCGGTCGCCAGCAACCAGCGCGAGCTGGACGCGCGCGTCGGCGAGTACACCTTCACGCGCCGCCAGACGGAGCGCGAGTTCAACGACCGCGGCGAGCTGAAGAAGGAGAAGACCTACGAGCACGAAATCTACCCGCTCGCGGGCGGCGGTCGCGTGCTCAAGCTCGTCAGCGAGAACGGCATCGCGCTCGCGGGCGAGCGGCTGGCGAAGGAGGAGCGGCGCGTCGCCGAGGAGATCGAAAAGCTGGAGCGCGAGAACGAGAAACGAAAACAGAAGCGCGAGGACGCGGCGCGGCGACGCGGCGAGTCCGGCGCGGGAGAGGACGGCGACGACGAGGGGTTGGGCGTCACGACGTTCCTGCGCGCCTGCGAGTTCGTCTCGCCGCGCCGCGAGAGTTTCCGCGGCCGCGACGCCGTCGTCTTCGACTTCCGCCCGCGGCCCGGCTTCAAGCCCGCGAGCCGCGAGGAGTCAATCGTCTCGAAGCTGTCGGGCGCGATCTGGGTTGACCCGGCGGACAAACAGGTCATCCGCCTCGAAGCGCGACTCGATCAGGGCTTCAAGGTCGGCGGCGGCCTGTTCGCCTCCGTCAAGCCCGGCTCGGCCGTCGTGCTTGAGCAGACGCGGCTCGCCGACGGCATCTGGCTCCCGAAGTTCTCGCAGATCAACGCCGCCGCCAAAATCTTCCTCTTCGCCGGAGTCCGCATCGACGCCACGCGCGAGTACAGCAACTACAAACGCTTCACGACCAAGACCGGCGACGCCACGGTCGGAGCGCCGCCGGATAAGTAGCGCGATTGCGCGCCGCGCCCCGGCCGGCAAAGGGCGCGGCCTTCCGATTCGGCGTGATGAATAAAGATAAATCGAACGAGGGTTTGCGGAGGCACCGGCCGAGGAAGTTGTTCCGGTTTGAGTATGTCAAGGGGAAGTACAGCGCCATGACGAAGAAGGAGCGCGAGCTTCGCCGGTGGGGTCAATGGGAAGAAGATGAAATCAGGATAGGGGTGTTTGACGAACATCTGGAGCGGTTGAAGGAAGGGCAGAATCACTAGCCGCCGATAACCTCCCGCCGGGATTCAAGCATCAAAGCTCAACAATGGCTGACGAGATTGTCATCATCGGCGGCGGGTTCGCCGGGGTCGAGGCCGCGTGGCAGGCGGCGGGCGAGGGCGCGCGCGTCGCGCTCTACGAGATGCGGCCCGTCAAGCAGACGCCCGCGCACCGGACGGACAGGCTGAGCGAGATCGTGTGCTCGAACTCGTTGAAGTCGGACGAGCCGGGGACTGCGCCGTACCTGCTAAAAGAGGAGCTGCGGCGCGGCGGTTCGCTCGTTTTGGAGGTCGCGGCCGAGACGCGCGTGCCTGCCGGGGCGGCGCTGGCGGTCGATAGGCAGAAGTTCGCGGAGCTGATCACGGAGAGGATCGAGTCGCACCCGCGCATCCGCGTCGTGCGCGAGGAGGTGACGCGCGTCCCCGATACGGCCGTGTCGATCATCGCGGCCGGGCCGTTGTGCTCGGACGCGCTGGCCTCGGAGATCGCGCGGCTCACCGGCGACGACGGGCTGTACTTTTACGACGCCATCGCGCCCATCGTCGCGGCCGACTCGGTCGATCAGTCCGTCGCCTTCCGCGCGGCGCGCTACGACAAGGGCGGCGACGACTACCTGAACTGCCCGATGGGCGAGGAGGAGTACGCGCGCTTCTACGAGGCGCTGCTCGAAGCCAAGAGCGTGCCGCTGCAAAAGTTCGAGGAGACGCGCTGGTTCGAGGCGTGTTTGCCGATTGAAGAGCTGGCAAGGCGCGGCCGCGACACCTTGCGCTACGGGCCGATGAAGCCGGTCGGCCTGCGCGACCCGCGCACGGGAAGAGAGCCTTACGCGGCCGTGCAACTGCGGCAGGAGAACTTGATGGCCGACGCCTACAACCTCGTCGGCTTCCAGAATCATCTACGTTACGGCGAGCAGGCGCGCGTGCTGCGTCTGATTCCGGGCCTTGAGCGCGCGGAGTTCTTGCAGTTCGGCCAGATTCACCGTAATACTTATATCCGCGCGCCGCGCGTGCTCGCCCCGACCCTGAACATGCGCGCGCGGCCCGGAGTTTTCTTCGCCGGCCAGATCAGCGGCGTCGAGGGCTACGTCGAGTCGGTCGCCACGGGCTGGCTCGCGGGCCGCAACGCCGCGCGGCTCGCCGCCGGACGCGGCATGATCGAAGCGCCTTCGCGCACCGCGGTCGGCGCGCTCGCGCGCTACGTCTCCACGGCGCAAACTGACAACTACCAACCCGTCAACATCACCTTCGCCCTGCTCGAACCGTTGCCGGAAGCGGAGCGCAGGCGCACCCGGCGCAAACGCGACCGCCACCTGCTGCAAGTCCAGCGGGCCTTAGAGGAGTGGGACAACTGGCTACGCGAAACTCACACTACGCCTCGGCCGCCGACGCTCGCCGCGCGCCCCTGACGCGCGCCGCGCGGACGACTCCGCCG
>DATCVD010000494.1:0-3618 GCA_036567125.1 Pyrinomonadaceae bacterium
CTCGCCCCGCGGACTCGGCAGCCGCGCGAGCGCGTCGGCGAGCGAGACGCGGCGGTCGTCGGCCGTTCGCCCGGCGTCGCCCATCATTTCCTCGAAGCGGTGATCGCGTCGTCGAAGATTTCGAGGGCCACGTCGACGTTCTCGCGCGAGAGGGTGAGCGCGGGCGACCAGCGGATCGTGTTCGCGCCCGCGCCGAGGAGGATCAGGCCGCGCTCGTAGCAGGCGTACTCGACGCGGTCGCGCAACTCGGCCGCAGGGGCGCGCGTCGCCGGCTCGACGAACTCGACGCCGACCATCAGCCCCAAGCCCCGCACGTCGCCGACGCAGTCGTGCTTCCCGATCAGCTTCGTCAGGCCCGACTTCAGGTAGTCGCCGACCTCGGCCGCGTTCCGGACGAGTCCGCCTTCGAGCAGTTCGATGGTCTTGAGCGCGGCGGCGATGCAGACCGGGTTGCCGCCGAAGGTCGAGGCGTGCGCGCCCTTGCCCCAGTCCATCACGTCGGCCCGCGCGACGCACGCGCCGATGGGCAGGCCCGACCCGATGCCCTTCGCGATGGTGACGATGTCGGCCTTGAGATCGTAGTGCTCGCAGGCGAACATCCGCCCCGTCCGCCCCATGCCGGACTGGACTTCGTCGACGACGAGCAGGATGCCGTTCTCGTCGCAGATGCGCCGCAGCCCGTGCAGGAACTCGCGCGGCGCGGGCACGTAGCCGCCCTCGCCCTGCACGGCCTCGACGATGATCGCCGCGACCTCGTCGGCCGGCGTCGTCGTCTTAAACAAACGGTTCTCGATCCAGTCGAGCACGGCCGCGCTGACCGTCGCCTCGTCCGACTGCTCGCCGGTGAACGGGTGGCGGAAGACATTCGGGTAGGGGACGTGCGTCACGTCGAGCGCGCTGCGGCGGAAGCCGCTCCGCTGCGCGATCTTCGAGGAGGTGAGCGAGAGGCTGCCCAGCGTGCGGCCGTGGAAGCTGTTGAAGAAGGCGATGAACTTCTGCCGGCCGGTCTTGTACATCGCCAGCTTCAGGGCGGTCTCGACGGCCTCCGTGCCGCTGTTGGCGAAGTGCGTGCGCGTCTCGCCGTCTATCGGCACGATCTCTTCGAGCTTGCGGCCGAGCGCGGGCATGTGCTCGTAGTAGTAGTCGGTGCCGCACATGTGGATGAGGCGCGCGGCCTGCTCCTGAATGGCCTTGACGACTTCGGGGTGGCAGTGGCCGGTCGAGCAGACGGCGACGCCCGCGTTGCAGTCGAGGAAGACGTTGCCGTCAACGTCCGTCAGCCAGACGCCCTCGCCGCGGTCGGCGACGAGTTTGTAGTCGGGGCGCGGGTAGGAGGGCGTGACGTAACGCTGGTCGGCCGCGATGATCTGTTGCCCGACGGGGCCGGGGAGCGCGGTCTTGATTTCGGGCCGCTTCGGCGGCGCGATGGCGGTGCTCATAAAGCATTCTCCTTGTCAGAAAGGCGGCGGGCGCGGCCTGAATTTTCAAGCCCCGAATCTGAACTTTCAGATTCGGGAATTTGAAATTTCAGATCGCCGAGATTTCAAACTTGAAACCCCGGAATGGGCGAGGAGAGGCGGCGTCGGGGCGGGGGAACTAGTCCGCGAAGAGGTCGGCGCGGGAGTCGAGCGGGCGCGGGTGCTGGTGCGGCTTGGCGTGCATCGCTGTTCGGGCGCGTCGGCCGTGACGCGGGCCGGATTCTATCACTACGCGCCGCGGCGCTTCCAGCGGACGCCGTCGCGCGTGTCTTCGAGGACGATGCCGCGCCCCAAGAGCTGATCGCGGATCTCGTCGGCGCGGGAGAAGTCGCGGCGGCGGCGGGCCTCTTGGCGCTCGTCGATGAGCGTCTGCACCTCGCTGTCGAGCATCTCGCGGCCGGGCCGGCCGAAGACGTTCAAGACCGAATCGATCCGGCCGACGGCTTCGAGCAGGTCGCGGCGGTCGTCCTCGCGCAGGCCGGCGCAGGCGAGCGCGGTGTTGACCTCGCGCGTCAGGTTATGAACCGCCGCGAGGGCGACCGAGGTGTTGAGATCGTCGTCGAGTCCGGCCTCGAACTCTTCGAGGGCGCGGGCGGCCGCGGCGCGGACTTCCGGGTTGCTGCCCGGCTCGGTGCGCGCCTCCCAGAGCCGCGCGTGGAAGTCCTGCAAGCCGGCGACGGTCTTCTCGATGCCGCGCAGGCCGTCGAGCGTGAAGTTCAACTGCTTGCGGTAGGGGACGCTGAGCAAAGCGTAGCGGATCGCGGCGGGCGTAAAACCTTTGGCGACGAGATCACGAAGGGTGTAGTAGTTGCCCTTCGACTTGGACATCGTCTCGCCGTCGATCTTCAGGTGCTCGCCGTGCAGCCAGTAGTTGACGAACTGCTTGCCCGTCGCGCCTTCCGACTGCGCGATCTCGTTCTCGTGGTGCGGGAAGACGAGATCGACGCCGCCGCAGTGGATGTCGAACGTCTCGCCGAGGTACTGCATCGACATCGCCGAGCACTCGATGTGCCAGCCCGGCCGCCCGCGGCCGATTGCCGCGTCCCACGTCGGCTCCTGCTCCGAGTCAGGCGCTTTCCAGAGGGCGAAGTCGCGCGCGTCCTCCTTCTCGTACTTGTCCGTGTCGACGCGCTCCGACGCGCCCGCGATGTTGCCGGCGAAGTTGATCTTCGAGAGCTTGCCGTATTCGGGGAAGGAGCTGATGCGGTAGTAGATCGAGCCGTCGGAGCGGTAGGCGTGGCCGCCCGCGAGGAGCCGGTCGATGATGGCGGCCATCTGCGGGACGTGGCGCGTGGCGCGCGGCGCGATCTCGGGGCGTTCGAGGCCGAGCAGATCGAAGTCCTCCCAGAAGGCTTCGATGTAGGGCGCGGTGTACTCGTCAATCGAGACGCCGCGCTCGATGGCCTGATTGATGATGCGGTCGTCCACGTCCGTGATGTTCATGACGTGGGTCAGCTTGAAGCCTTTGAACTTGAGGAAGCGGCGCAGCACGTCCACGAAGACGTTCGAGCGGAAGTTGCCGACGTGCGCGAGGTTCCAGACCGTGGGGCCGCAGAAGTACATCCCGACCTCGCCCTCGCGGATGGGGCGGAACTCTTCGAGCCGGCCGGTCAGCGTGTTGTGGAACCTGAGCATAACGGGGAAGCGGCGCGCGTGAGACCGGCGGCGGCCCGCCGAGCGTCCCCCGAACGGGTGAACGCGGCGGGCGCGCGAGGTGCGGCGTCGTGTCGCGGCCTTACTGGAGCACGAAGTTGTAAGTGATCGTGCCCGTGACCTTGACGGGCCGGCCCGACAGGCGCGTCGGCGAGAACACGGACTCGTAGGCGGCGTCCGCCGCGGCCTCGCGCAGCAGCGGGTGGCCGGAGACGGCCGCGGCCTTCTCGACCACGCCGCACTCGTCCACCGTGATCTGCACGACGACCTGACCCGTCGCCCCGGCGGCCCGCGCCGCTGCGGGGTAAGCCGGCGCGGGCTTCCTGATCGCTTTGCCGTTGAGTATCCCGCCCGAAACCGGCTTGCCGATTGAATCGCCGGAGGCCACCCGACCGTCAGAATGCTCCTCGGCGGCCTCGCAGGTCTTCATCTGGAGCGTTTCGACGGGCGCGGGCGGCGCGGGCACGGCGACGACGGGCGCGGGCGG
>DATCVD010000495.1:0-2277 GCA_036567125.1 Pyrinomonadaceae bacterium
AGTCGGCCGCGGGCTCGCCCGACTTGTCGCCCGCGCCCGCCGAGTCGCGGATCGCGGCCGCCGTCGTCTCGTCGGTCGCGCCGAAGCCGTCGGACGATCTGACGATCAAGATGCTCGGCCCCGTCGAGGTCTACCGCGACCCGGCCCGCCCGCTCGCGGCCGACGCGTGGACGACCAAGCGCGCCCGCGACATCCTCTGCTTCATCGCCTCGCGCCGCCACCGCCGCGCCAGCAAGGACACGATCATCGACACCTTCTGGGGCGAGTCGGACTTCGACGCCGTCGAGAAGAATTTCCACCCGACCGTCTCGCACATCCGCAAGGCGCTCAACAGCAACCAGCCCGTCAAGCAGAACTTCCTGCTCTACCGCGACGGCGACTACCTGCTCAGCCAAGACTTCTCCTACTTCATCGACACCGAGGAGTTCGACCGGCTCGCGGCCGAGGGCGAGTCGGCCCGCCGGGCCGGCGACCACGAACGCTTCGTCTCGGCTTACGAGCGCGCGCTCGCGCTCTACCGCGGCGACTTCATGCAGGGCAGCTACGAGGAGTGGGCCGAGGAGCAGCGCAGCTACTACAAAGAGCAGTACCTCAGGATGCTCGAAACGCTGGCCGTCGCCGCGCAGAAGCAGGACGACTGGGCGCGCTCGCTGCAACTGGCGCAGCGCATCCTCTCCGACGACCAGTTCCGCGAGGACGTGCACTGCATGATCATGCGCGCGCACGCCGCCGAGGGGAACCGCGCCTCCGTCAAGGAGCAGTACGAGACCTTGCGCCGGCTGCTGCGCAAGGAACTCGGCGTCGAGCCGGCGGCCGAGACGCAGCGCGTCTTCAAGCAGTTGATGGAAGAGCGTAAGTCGTGAAGGAAGCGATTAGCCGTCGGCCGGAAACAGCCAACGGCGTTCACGACGATTTCGGCTCTCGTGTTTGGATTTAGGTTTGGCTAACGGCTAACGGCTGATGGCTTCCCTGCGAAATTTCACATTTTCGTGACATGTCCGGAGCCTACCGCGGGGTGGGTTTTTAGTCTAACCTATGTTACTTTCTGATTCCCCGACACATCGCACGAGCCTCGCAGTCGCGTCCCACCCGGACGCGGGGCGGGCAGTTCCCCGGCAAAAAGAGAAGTTCTGTTCCGAAGAAAGGATTCCGCATCGGAACCCCTTTGCCATGATGCGTAAAAATTCCCCGGCGCGTCTGCGCCAGCTAACCTCCCTCGCGCTCGTCTGGCTGTTGACCATCGGCACGGTCAACGCCGGCATCATCGTCTCCACCGGCGATGGCATCACGTACTCCGGCGCGGACGGCATCACCTATTCGGGAGCGGACGGCATTACCTACTCCGGCGCCGACGGCTTCCTTAGTTTCGCCCCCAACGGCATCACCTACTCCGGCGCTGACGGCATCACCTACTCCGGGGCCGACGGGATTACTTATTCCGGGGCGGACGGGATCACGTATTCGGGCGCTGACGGGATCACCTACTCCGGGGCCGACGGAGTCACGGGCAGGGGCGTTGACGGCGTGATCGTCTCGACCGCCGACGGCGTCACCTATTCAGGCGCGGACGGCGTCGTCATCTCGACGGCCGACGGCACGCGGCAGCGCGTCGATTCCGTGACCTTCCGCCGGCCGAGCGGCATCACGTTTTCGGGGGCCGATGCGGTCTCGGCCTACGGCGTCAGCGGCGTCACCTACTCCGGCGCGGACGGCGTCGTCATCTCGACGGCCGACGGCGTCCTCGTCTCGACCGCCGACGGCGTCGTCATCTCGACGGCCGACGCGGCGACCGCGCGCGGCCTCGACGGCCGCGTCTTCCCGATCTCGCCGAACGGCGTCTCGGCCTCGAACGTCACCGGCGTGATCGTCTCGACCGCCGACGGCATCACCTACTCCGGGGCCGATCACGTCACGCGCACGGGCGCGGGCGCGCCCGTCAACGTGCCGGCGAGCATGGGCCTGCGCAGCGTCGATCCCGAACTCGCCGTCGCGCTCGACCGGATGACGGACGACAGCACGGTCAACGCCGTCGTCGTCTTCCACCGCCAGCCGACCGACGGCGACCTCGCGGACTTGCAGCGCGTCGGCGTCATCGCGGGCACGCGCTTCCGCGCGCTGCCGATGATCTACGTGACGGGGACGCGCGAGCAGATCGTCGAAATCTCGAAGCTGCGCTCCGTGCGCTCGATCTACGGCAACCGCACGCTGCAACTGACGGCCGACCCGGCCGAGGGCGCGACGGGCGTGGCGCGCGCGTGGCGCGACGCGGACATCACG
>DATCVD010000496.1:0-3398 GCA_036567125.1 Pyrinomonadaceae bacterium
GCGGACGAGCGCGTCGGCGCGCTGCCCTCGCCCGGCGTCTCCGGCATCTTCACGCCGGAGGCGGCCCTCGGGCGGCTGCTCGCCGGCACGGGCGTCGCCTACCGCTTCGCAGACCCGCAAACCGTCGCGCTCGAACTCAAGCTGGCCGCCGAGACCGTCGAGGTCAACGAATCGTCCGGCGCGGAAGTCTCTTCGACGAAATACACGGGGCCGCTGCGCGACATCCCCCAGACCATCACCGTCATCCCGCGACAACTCATCGAGCAGCAGGGCGCGACGACCTTGCGCGACGTGCTCCGCAACGTGCCGGGGCTGACGATGACGGCGGGCGAGGGCGGCGCGCCGGCCGGCGACAACCTGACGCTGCGGGGCTTCAGCGCGCGCAACGACGTGTTCGTCGACGGCGTGCGCGATCTCGGCCCGCAGTCGCGCGACCCGTTCAACCTCGAACAGGTCGAGGTGGTGAAGGGGCCGGGTTCGGCCTACACGGGCCGCGGCTCGGCGGGCGGCGCGATCAACTTGGCGAGCAAGTCGCCGACGCTCGCGCCCTCTTTCGGCGGCACGCTGCTGTTCGGAAACGACGACACCAGACGCGTCACCGCCGACATCAACACGCCGCTCGCGCGCCTCGGCCTCGGCCCGCGCGCCGCCTTTCGTCTCAACTTCCTCGCGCACGACTCGGCGGTCGCCGGCCGCGCGGCGGGCGAGCAGGAGCGTTACGGCGTCGCGCCCTCGCTCTCGTTCGGCCTCGGCACGCCGACGCGGCTGACGCTCAGTTACTTTCACCTCCAACAGAACAACCTCTCCGACTACGGCATCCCGTGGGTTCCGGCGACGAATAACGCGCTCGCCGAATACCGCGACCGCCCCGCGCCCGTCCCGCGCGCGACCTTCTACGGCTTCCGCGAGCGCGACCGCGAGCGCCTGCGCTCCGATCTCGCCACCCTGCGCTTCGAGCACGACTTCGACGACTCGCTCCGCCTGTCGAACCAGTTCCGCTTCGGCCGCTCGACGCGCGACTCGGTCGCCACGCCGCCGCGCTTCGCGTCGCCCGACTCGACCGTGATCAACCGCGAGATGCGTTCGTGGATCACCGAGGACGAAATCTGGGACAACCAGAGCGACCTGCGCGCGAGTTTTTCGACCGGCCCCGTCCGCCACAGCCTCGTCGCGGGCCTCGCCGTCACGCGCGAGCGCAACCTGCGCCAGACGCGCACCGCGCCGAACTCGCAGACCACGCTCCTCGATCCCGATCCGGACGACCGCTACGCCGGCGCGTTCGCCGTCAACCCCAACCGCGGCGACATCACGGCCGACTCGCAGGCCGTCTATGCTTTCGACACCGCGCGCCTCGGCCGGAAGTGGGAGCTGAGCGGCGGGCTGCGCTGGGATCGCTTCGACGCGCGCGGCACGACGGTCGGCACGGGCGCGAGCCTCCCCGGCTCCCCCGTCGCGCGGGTCGACCGGATGCTCAGCTTCCGCGCCGGCGCGGTCTTCAAGCCGCGCGCGGAAGGGAGCCTCTACGCCGCCTACGGCACGTCGCTCAGCCCCTCGCTCGAAGGGCTGTCTTACGGCACGGCCGACGCGTCAATCGACCCGGAGAAGACTTACACCTTCGAGGCCGGCGGCAAGTGGGAGGTCTTCGGCAGCCGCCTGCTCCTGACCGGCGCGCTGTTCCGCGTCGAGAAGACGAACGCGCGCACGCCGGGCGTGCTGCCCGACGACCCGCCGCAAGTCCTTCGGGGCCGGCAGCGCGTTGACGGCGCGGAGCTGGGCGCGGCCGGAAGCCTGACGCGCCGCTGGCAACTCTTCGGCGGCTACACGCTGCTGGATTCGGAGATCGTCGAATCGAACGCGCCCGCCGAGGTGGGCAAGCGCATCACGAACACGCCGCGCCACTCGTTCAGCCTGTGGACGACTTACGAGACGCCGTGGCGTCTGGAGTTCGGCGGCGGCGCGCGCTACGGCGGCCGCCGCTACGGCAACAACACGAACGCCCGCTACGTTGACGGCTACTGGCTGCTCGACCTGACGGCCTCCTACCCGCTCTCGCCGCACGTCGAGCTGCGGCTGAACGTCAACAACCTGACCGACGCCTACTACTTCGACCGCATCGCCGGCGGCCACGTCGTGCCCGGCCCGGCGCGCGCGGTTCTGCTCGGCACGAATTTTCGTTTCTGAGATAGCGAGAGATGCTGTTACACGTCCCCGAAGTGCTGACGGCCGAGCAGGTCTTGGCCTGCCGGCGCGCGCTCGACGCGGCCGAGTGGGTTGACGGGCGCGTGACGGCGGGCCACCAGTCGGCGCTCGCCAAAGACAACCTGCAACTGCCCGAAAACCACCCGGCCGCGCGCGAGTGGGGCGAGCGGATCGTGATGGCTTTGGAGCGCAGCCCCGTCTTCATGTCGGCCGCGCTGCCGGCGAAAGTCTTCCCGCCGCTCTTCAACCGCTACGCGGGCGGGCAGTCGTTCGGCAGCCACGTCGACAACGCCGTCCGGCAGATCGCGGGCACGCCGCACCGCGTCCGCACAGACCTTTCGGCCACGCTCTTCCTCTCCGCGCCGGACGAGTACGACGGCGGCGAGCTGCTCGTCGAGGACACCTACGGCGTGCAGGAGGTGAAGCTGCCGGCGGGCGACCTGATTCTGTACCCGGCGGGGAGCCTGCACCGCGTCCGGCCCGTGACGCGCGGCGCGCGCGTCGCCTCCTTCTTCTGGGTGCAGAGCATGGTGCGCGACGACGGCGAGCGCACGCTGCTCTTCGATCTCGACACGGCCGTCCAGCGGCTCACGGCCGAGCGCGCCGACCACCCCGCCGCCCTGCAACTGACGGGCGTCTATCACAACCTCCTGCGCCGCTGGGCCGACGTGTGAGCGAGAGAGAGAGATCAGACTCGGCGGCGGCGGCGGTTTTTCCGAAGCGGCTTTTTTTTCGAACTCGGGTTGGAGAGCATGAGACGACTTCGCAAGATCATTTTCTGGTGTCACCTGTCGGCCGGCGTCCTCGCGGGCGTCGTCATCCTCGTCATGTCGGTGACGGGCGTGCTGCTCACCTACGAGCGGCAGATCATCGCGTGGGCCGACACGCGCGGCTACGAAGTGTCGCCGCCGGGCGGGGCCGCGCCCGCCGAGGTCGGCTACGGGCGCGACGGCGCGATCTTCCTGAACCCTTACACGGGCGAAGTCCTCGGCGAAGGCTCGCGCCGCACGCGCGCGTTCTTCCAGACCGTGACCGACTGGCACCGCTGGCTCGGCGCGAATGGCGAGCGGCGCGCGTGGGGGCGCGCCGTGACGGGCGCTTGCAACCTCGCCTTCCTCTTCATCGTCGCCAGCGGCTTCTACCTCTGGTGGCCGCGCAAGTGGACGCGCGCCGGGGTGCGCGGCGCGGCGTGGTTCCGG
>DATCVD010000497.1:0-14668 GCA_036567125.1 Pyrinomonadaceae bacterium
CGACTACTTGGCGGCCGCGCGCAAACTCCACGCGGCGCGCGCGCGCGCGGCGCGCGAGTTCGGCCGCTCGGTCGAGCGCGCCCTCACCGAAGTGGCGATGGAGAGCGCGAAGTTCGTCGTCGCGGTCGAAGCCCCGCCCGCCGGCGCGGACGACGAGACAGTCGCGCGCGCCTCGACGGCGACGGGGGTTGACCGCGTCGAGTTCCAGTTCTCGGCCAACGTGGGCGAGCCGCCGCGGCCGCTGGCGCGCGTCGCCTCGGGCGGCGAGGCGTCGCGCCTGATGCTGGTGCTGAAAACCATCATCGACCCGGCGCAGTTCCCCCGCACCATCGTCTTCGACGAGATCGACACCGGCATCGGCGGCCGCGTCTCCGAGGCCGTCGGCCTCAAGCTCAAGCGGCTGGCCGGGTCGAACCAAGTCTTGTGCGTCACGCACCAGCCGCAGATCGCGCGCTTCGCCGACTCGCACCTGCTCGTCGCCAAGCGCGCGGCCGCGGGCGCGACCGAGGTCAACGTCCGCCGCCTCGACCGCGCCGCGCGCGTCGAGGAGATCGCCCGGATGCTCACCGGCGCGCAGATCACCGACACCGCCCGCCGCCACGCCCGCGAAATGCTCAAGACCGCCTGAGGCGCGCCGCGCCGCCAGAGCAAAAGCCCGCGCGATCATTTGATCGCGCGGGCTTTTACCGTTCGCCGGAAGCGCCGCCGCCTCCGCCACAGATAGCTACTAAGCCACGACCTCGGCCGTCTCCTCCGCCGTCTGCGGATCGATGAGCGAGGCGGAGGTCACCTTGTCGCCGCCGTCGGTCTTGATGAGGCGCACGCCCTGCGCGCCGCGGCCGGTCTTGCGGATGTCGGCGGCCTCGATGCGGATCAGCTTGCCCTGCTTGGTGATGATCATCATCTCGGAGTCGTCGTCCACGGGGAAGACGGCGACCACGCGGCCGGTCTTCTCCGTCGTCTTCATGTTGATGACGCCCTTGCCGCCGCGCGACTGCAAGCGGTAGTCGCTGATCCTCGTCTGCTTGCCGAAGCCGCACTCGGAGACCGAGAGCATCCGCTCGGAGTCGTCCGGCGAGACCGCGCAGAGGCTCACGACGAAGTCGTCCTTCCGCAGGTCGATGCCGCGGACGCCGCGCGTGGCGCGGCCCATCGGGCGCACGTCCTCCTCGTTGAAGCGGATGGCGAGGCCGTTGTGCGTGGCGATGAAGATGCGCTTCTTGCCGTCGGTGAGCACCACGTCGAGCAACTCGTCGCCGTCGTCGATGTTGATGGCGTTGATGCCGTTCGTGCGGATGTTCTGGAACTCCGAGAGGGCCGTCTTCTTGATCGTCCCCTTGCGCGTGACGAGCACGACGTAGCGCCCCTCGGAGAACTCCTTGACGGGCACGACGCCCGCGAGCTTGCGGGCCGACGGGATGTTGATCAGGTTCACGACGGCCTTGCCGCGCGCCGAGGGCATCGCGTCGGGGATCTCGTGAACCTTCATCTTATAGACCTGCCCGTCGTCGGTGAAGACCATCAGGTACGAGTGGGTCGAGGCGATGAACAGGTGCTCGACGTAGTCCTCGTTCTTGCCGGTCGAAGCGCCGGAGCGGCCCTTGCCGCCGCGGCCCTGCCGCTGGTAGATCGTGACGGGCGTGCGCTTGACGTAGCCGGCCTTCGTCACCGTGATCGCCACTTCCTCGTCGGCGATCAAATCTTCGATGGTCAGCTCCACGCCCTCGTCGATGATCTGCGTGCGCCGCTCGTCGCCGAAGTCGCGGCGGACTTCCTCAAGCTCCCTGACGATGACGCGCCGCAAGGATTGCTCGTTGGCGAGAATCTCCTCCAGCTCCGCGATCAGTTTGATGATCTGCTCGTACTCGTCGAGAATCTTCTGCCGCTCCAGCGCCGAGAGGCGGCGCAGTTGCAGGTCGAGAATGGCCTGCGCCTGCGCCTCCGAGAATTCGAGCCGCTTGATCACCTTTTGCAGCTTCGAGACGAAGCCGGCGACCGTCAAGTCGGACGGGATGCCCTTCCAAGCCTTCGCCTGCGACATGTTGTCGAAGTGGCCGGTGAGCCAAGCGCGCGCCTCGTCGACCGACCCCGCGTTGCGGATGAGCGGGATGATGTAGTCGAGCGCGTCGATGGCCTTGTTCAGCCCTTCGAGGATGTGCGCGCGGGCGCGCGCCTTGCGCAGTTCGTACTCGGTGCGGCGGCGCACCACCTCGCGCCGGAAGTCGATGAAGGCTTCCAGCATCTCCTTGAGGGTGAGCACGCGCGGCTGGCCGTTGACGATGGCGAGGTTGATGACGCCGAAGGAGGACTGCATCGGCGTCAGCTTGTAGAGCTTGTTGAGGACGACCTGCGGCACGGCGTCGCGCTTGAGTTCGACGACGACGCGCATCCCGTTGCGATCCGACTCGTCGCGCAGATCGGCGATGCCCTCGATCTTCTTCTCGTTGACCAGCTCGGCGATGCGCTCGATCAGGCGCGCCTTGTTAACCTGATACGGAATCTCGCTGATGATGATCGCGTCGCGCTCGGTCGTCCCGCGCCCGATGCGGTCGATGCCGGCCTTGGCGCGCATCTGGATGACGCCGCGGCCCGTCGTGTAGGCCTGCCTGATCCCCTCGCGGCCGTAGATGAAGCCGCCGGTCGGGAAGTCGGGGCCGGGGACGAGCCTGATCACCTCTTCGAGCTTCATCTGCGGCTTGCGCAGCAGCGCGATGGTGGCCTCGACGACCTCCGTCAGGTTGTGAGGCGGGATGTTGGTCGCCATCCCGACGGCGATGCCGCCCGAGCCGTTCAGGAGCAGGGTCGGGACGCGCGTCGGCATCACCGACGGCTCGCTCAAGCTTTCGTCGTAGTTCGGGTTGAAATCGACGGTCTCCTTCTCGATGTCGGAGAGGATTTGCCCGGTGAGGCGCGACATGCGGGCCTCGGTGTAGCGCATCGCGGCCGCCGCGTCGCCGTCGATGGAGCCGAAGTTGCCCTGCCCGTCGACGAGCGGGTAGCGCATCGAGAACTCCTGCGCCATGCGGACGATGGTGTCGTAGACGGCCGAGTCGCCGTGCGGGTGGTACTTGCCGATCACGTCGCCGACGATGCGGGCCGACTTCTTGTAGGGCTTGTTGTGCGTGGTGCCCAGCTCGTGCATCGCCCACAGCACGCGGCGGTGGACGGGCTTGAAGCCGTCGCGCACGTCCGGCAGGGCGCGGCCGATGATGACCGACATGGCGTAGTCGAGGTAGCTACGCCGCATCTCCTCTTCGATGTTGACGTAAGTGTGCTCTGCTGTTTCCATCAAATTACCTTTCCGGTACAATTCGCCCGCGGCGCGCCCCCACGGCGCGGCCCTCGCGGGCAAAAACGGCGTCCGAAATGAAGGGGACGGACGCCTCTTCCGAGTTGTAAAAAGGTACTCGCCCGAGGCCGGAAAACGCGGTCGGAAAGTACGAGATATTGTAGCCCGGAAGTGCCCTTTTCGCAACCGGAAAGGCGGGGCGAAAGCGTTGAAAAATCAGGGTTTTTCCGGTGTAAACCGGGCCATTTTAGCGCATCGGCGCGGCCACAATATGTTGCGCCGCGCGGCGCGCGCACAAACGGCGCCGCGGAGGGCATTCTGACGGTGAGCGTGGGCGGTAAAGAGCGGCGCAGGCGCGAGCGGATGAGGCTGTCGCTGCCGCTGCGCGTCGTCTGCCGCGAGGGGGCGGAAGGTGAGTGGACGGAGCTGGCGCGCCTCGAAGACGTGACCCCTTTCGGCGCGAGCTTCCGGCTGCGCCGGCCCGTCGACGTGGGGCGACTCGTCCACCTCCACATGCCGATGCCGCGCCAGCTCCGCTGCTTCGATCACATCGAGGATCAGTACCGCGTCTGGGCGCTCGTGCGGCGGGTGACGCTGGCGGGCGAGACCGGGGGCGGCGAGCAGTTGTTCGAGCTGGGCGTGGCCTTCGTCGGCAAGCACCCGCCCGCCAGCTTCAAGGCCGACCCGAAGACGCGCTACGACATCGCGGCCGATCCGACCGATCAGAATTTGTACCGCGCGGACGAACGCAAGCGCGCCTTCGTCGAGGAGCGCGCGACGCGGCTGACGATGCCGGTCGAGGTGGTGGTCGAAGTCCTGACCGAGGGCGGCGCGGTCGCGCAGAGCGAGCAGACCGTGACGGAGAACATCAGCCGGACGGGCGCGGCCGTCTTCACGAGCTTGAAGCTGGGGCGCGGCCAGTTCGTGCGGCTGCGCAGCGCGCGCTACGCGCTGGCCGTGCTCGCGGTCGTGCGCCGCACGCGCCGGGGCGACGACAACATCGACCGGCTGCACCTTGAGTTCGTTGACCGGCAGTGGCCGCTGGAGATTCTGGAGTGACGCGGCCGCGCAAGGCGGCGGCGCGCGACTTCGGGCCGCGGCGCGTGCTGCTGCTCGCCGAGATCGCGCGCCGCTGCCGCGCGTGCGACGCGCAGGCGCGCGTCGGGTTGACAAAGGAGGAGGCGCGCGCCTATCACGGTTTCGAGTGCGCGCGCTGCGAGGCTTGGAACGAGGACGGGCTGACCGGGCGCGACATCCCCGACTGGTGGGAAGAGCTGAAATCGTGAATCGTGAATCGTGAATCGTAAATAGAAGAACCTATTTCTGATCCGATAACGATTTATATTCACGATTCACGATTCACGATTCACGATTCACGATTCACGATTCACGATTCACGGCTTTGGAAAATTCTCCCGCGAGCAGGGCGGACACGAGTGTCGCGCCGTTGAAGGCCGGGGCGGGGCCGGGCGCGCCGCCCGTCGGGGAGCCTTACGTCCTGCCGCAGTGGGCCATCCAGTTGGTGCGCGTCGCGCTGCGGACGCTCTTCGGCTGGATGTTCTCCTTGCGCCTCGTGGGCACGGAGAACATCCCGCGCGGGGGCGGCGCGGGGCTGATCGTCGCCGCCAACCACCAGACCTACATCGATCCCTTCTGGGTCGCCGCGCCCTTCAAACGCCAGTTGCGCTTCCTCGCGTGGGACGCGGTCTTCGGCTGGCCCGTCGCGGGCCAGCTCATGCGCTGGCTCGGCGCGTGGCCGCTGCAAGTCAACAAGTCGGACGCGCGCGCCTACCGCCGCTCGGTGCAGTGGATCAAGCGCGGCGGCGCGCTCGTCATCTTCCCCGAAGGCGGGCGCGGCCTCTCCGACGGCAAGCTCCAACCGCTGAAGCCCGGCGCGGTGCGGCTCGCGCTCGAAACCGGCGCGCCAATACTTCCCGTCACGATCCGCGGCGGCCACCGCGTCTGGCCGAAAGACCGGAAGTGGCCACGCCTCGGCCGCGTCGAGATCATCTATCACCCCCCGCTCCACATCAGGCCGCTCCCCGGCGAGGACACGCGCCAGTGCGCCAGCCGCGAGGCCAAGCGCCTCGGCGAGATCATCGGCTCCGCGCTCTAGCCGGGGGCGGCGGGCGGCCGTCAGCCGCCGCGTTGAGACCTGCGCGCCGCCCGGCTGCGACTCGCGGCCGGGCGCGTGTTAAAATCCGGCCCGCAAGTTTCTCCACCCCGAACAATCCGAACTAGCCGCGCGGGCCGCCGTGGCGTCCGGCGCACGAAAAATTATGAGCACAGACAACTCCAAGTACGGGCCGGAGCAGTCGGCCGCGCGCGTGGCCGACATCCAGCGGGCGCTCATTGATGCCGGACTCGACGGCTGGCTCTTCTACGACTTCCGCCAGAGCGACCCGCTCGCCTACCGCATCCTGAAGCTCGATCCGAACCAGTTCTCCACTCGCCGCTGGTTCTACTTCGTCCCCCGCGAGGGCGAGCCGACGCGCATCAACCACGCCATCGAGGCCGGCAAGCTCGACCTGCTGCCCGGCCGCAAGCTGATCTACAGCAGTTGGGAAAAACTCCACGCGCACCTCGCCGAGACGCTCGCAAAGGCGGGCCAGAGGCGGCGCGTCGCGATGCAGTACTCGCCCGAAAACTCCATCCCGTACATCTCGCGCGTCGACGCCGGCACGATTGAGCTGGTGCGCTCGCTCGGCGCGGAACCCGTCACGAGCGCAGACCTCGTGCAACTCTTCGAGGCCGTCTGGACTGACGAGCAGTACCGCTCGCACGTCACCGCGGCCGATCATATTCACAACATCATTCAGGAGGCGTTCGCCGAAGTCGGGCGGCGGATCAAAGCGGGCGAGGCGGTCACCGAGTACGACATCCAGCAGTTCATGGTGCGCCGCTTCGAGGAGCTGGGGATGACCTGCAACGACGATCACCCCATCGTCTCCGTCAACGAGAACGCCGCCAGCCCCCACTACCAGCCGAACGCGCAAAAGTTTTCGCCGATCAGGCGCGGCGACTTCCTGCTGCTCGACGTGTGGGCCAAGCTCAAGACCGAGGGTGCGGTTTACGCCGATCAGACTTGGACGGGCTTCGTCGGCGACGAGCCTTCCGCGGAGCACGTCAAGGTGTTCACCATCGTGCGCGACGCGCGCGACGCGGCCATCGAGTTCGTCCGCGAGTCGGTCGCGGCGGGCCGCGAGATCAAGGGCGCGCAAGTTGACGACGTGTCGCGCGGCGTGATCGAGCGCGCCGGCTACGGCGAGTACTTCACGCACCGCACCGGCCACTCCATCGGCGAGGAAGTCCACGGCAACGGCGCGCACATCGACAACCTTGAGACGAGGGATTCGCGCAAGATCATCCCGCGCACCTGCTTCTCCATCGAGCCGGGCATCTACCTGCCCGGCAACTTCGGCGTCCGCTCCGAGATCGATCTCTACGTCGGCGAGGGCGGGCGGATCGAGGTGACGGGCCAGCCGATCCAGCGCGAGCTGGTAGCCATCCTCGGAGACTCGTGAGTCGTGAATCGTAAACGGGTAAGGCGGAGCGCCCCGCCAACTTGCGCTCTGCCTTTCGATTCGCGCAAGCTGTCACCACCATTCACGATTGACGATTCACGATTCACGGCCTTTTATGCTTGAGTTTGCGATTCAGACGGCGCGGGAGGCGGGGCGCGTGCTCTCGGAGCGGTTCCGCCGCACGTCGCTCGCGGTGACGCACAAGGGCGACATCGATCTCGTGACCGAGGCCGACGTGGCCGCCGAGACTCTGATCATCGAGCGCGTCCGCAGCCACTACCCGCGCCACTCGATACTGGCCGAGGAGGGCGGCGACGTGACGCGCGACAACGGGCCGTCCGAGTACAAGTGGATCATCGACCCGCTGGACGGCACGACCAATTACGCGCACGGCTACCCGTGCTTCTGCGTCTCCATCGCGCTCGAACACGACGGCCGGATCGTCCTCGGCGTCGTCCACGACCCGACGCGCGACGAGACCTTCGCGGCCGAGCGGGGCGCGGGCGCGACCCTGAACGGCCGCACGATCCGCGTCTCCGAGATCGACGACCTCAACCGCGCGATGCTCTGCACCGGCTTCCCCTACGACGTGCGCGGCCGCAACCAGTTCGCGCGCCACTTCTCGAACTTCATCATGCACGCGCAGGCGGTGCGAAGAGACGGCGCGGCCGCGCTCGATCTGGCCTACGTCGCCTGCGGCCGCTTCGACGGATTTTGGGAGGAGGGCTTGCGGCCGTGGGACGTGGCCGCCGGCACGATCATCGTCGAGGAGGCGGGCGGCCGCGTCACGCACTACGACGGCACGCCCTTCCACGTCTACACGCCGCCGATACTCGCCAGCAACGGCCTCGTCCACGAAGCGATGATGCGCGTCATGGCATCCTGACGCGCGGAGTCGTCGGGGAGGGGCAGGCCCGCCGGGCGCGGCGGCGCGAACAGAGAATCGCCGGCACTCGAACGCGACCGCGTTCGAGTGCCGGCGTTACGTTTGCGCGGCCGCCGTGTCGGGGCGCGGACTCACCCCGCCCCGGCGAAAAACTTTTTAGCGCCGGGAATCGGCCGCGGCGGCGCGCGACGGCGCGGCTAGTTTCGCCGCGGCCAGCCGGAGCACTTCCTGCACCTGCTTGTCCCAGTAAGCCCAGTCGTGATCGCCGGGGAGTTGGCGGTACTCGTGCGGGATTTTGCGCGCGGCGAGCAGGTTGGCGAGGGCGAGGTTCGTCGGCAGCAGCCGCAGCGCGTCCTCCGTGCCGCAGTCGAGGTAGAGGAACGGGAGATTTTTCGCGCGCCCCTCCGGCATCTCGCCGACGAGCTTGAAGAGATCGTTCTCGGCCTTCACCGCGCCGTCGGCCGGGCCGAAGGTTCGCAGGATCGATTCCCGGATCAGCCCGCGCGGAAGCTGATCTTCCGTGCTCCACGACGCCGCGCCGACCGCGCCGCTCATCGACGCGGCGAGCGCGAACAGCTCCGGGTACTTGACGCCGAACTTCAGCGCGCCGTAGCCGCCCATCGAGAGCCCGGCCACGGCGCGGCCCTCGCGCGCGGGCATCGCGCGGTAGCGGCGCTCGACTTCGGGGATGAGTTCCCGAATGACGTACGACTCGTAACGATCCGCGGGCGCGGTCGCGCTGTCGGTGTACCAGCCGTTGTTGCCTTCGGGCGTGACGATGATCAGATCGTACGGCCGGGCGTAGTCGACGAGCTTCGTCTTCGTGACCCAGTTGTCGTAGTGGCCGGTCAGCCCGTGGAGCAGGAAGACGACGGGGTAGCGGGCGGAGCGCGACTCGCGCCGGTGGTAGCCCGCGGGCAGGACGACGTTGTAGGGCAGCACGCGGCCGACGAGCTTGCTCTCGAACCGAACCGTCTCGTAGCGCGCCGGCCGCTGCCGCGCGTGCGCGGCGGGCGCGACGAGGCAGACGAGGATCAGCGCGAGCGTTGCGGAAGTCTTTCTGGTGTTCATGCTTTGCGCCTCCGCGCGAGTCTTCCCGCGCGCCGGGGCGGAAGGGCGCGGAGGGAGGCCCGGAGCCGTGTCGAGGTTTCAGCCTTGCGGCGGCGCGTCGCCCGCGTCGAGCAGCGGAATCTTGATCCCCTTCGCGCGCGCGGTCGCGGCGGCCTCCTCGTAGCCCGCGTCGACGTGGCGCGCGACGCCGAGGCCGGGATCGTTCGTGAGCACGCGGTTCAGACGCCGCGCCCCTTCGGCCGTGCCGTCGGCGACGGAGACTTGGCCGGCGTGCAGCGAGTAGCCGATGCCGACGCCGCCGCCGTGGTGGAAGGAGACCCACGACGCGCCGCTCGCGGTGTTCAAGAGGGCGTTCAGGATCGGCCAGTCGGCGACGGCGTCCGTGCCGTCTTTCATCGCCTCGGTCTCGCGGAAGGGCGAGGCGACCGAGCCGGTGTCGAGGTGGTCGCGGCCGATGGCGACGGGCGCTTTCAGGTCGCCGCGCTTGACGAGTTCGTTGACGCGTTCGCCCATCTCGGCGCGCTCGCCGTAGCCGAGCCAGCAGATGCGCGCCGGGAGTCCCTGAAACTGCACGCGGTCGCGCGCGAGGCGCAGCCAGCGGTTGAGCGTCTGGTCTTGGGGGAATAGTTCGAGCGCGAGATCGTCGGTGCGGCGGATGTCCGCCGGATCACCCGAGAGCGCGACCCAGCGGAACGGCCCCTTGCCCTCGCAGAAGAGCGGGCGGATGTATTCGGGCACGAAGCCGGGAATCTCGAAGGCGTCGGCGCAGCCCGCCTCGCGCGCGAACGCGCGGATGTTGTTGCCGTAATCAAACGCGACCGCGCCCGCGCGCTTCAAGGCCAGCATCGCCTCGACGTGGCGCGCCATCGACTGCTTCGAGCGTTCGGCGTAGCCGCGCGCGTCCGCGCGCCTCAGCTCGTCCGCCTCTTCGAGCGTCAGCCCTTCGGGCACGTAGCCGTTCAGCGGATCGTGCGCGCTCGTCTGATCCGTAACGGCGTCAACACGCACCCCGCGCCGCACGAGTTCGGGCAGGACTTCCGCGCAGTTGCCGACGAGGCCGACGGAGACGGCGCGCCGCTGCTCGACGGCGTCCTCGCACAGGCGCAGCGCGTCGTCGAGCGAGAGGGCGAGGCGGTCGCAGTAGCCGGTCTGGATGCGCCGCTCGATGCGCGCGCGGTCAACGTCGATGCCGAGGAAGACCGCGCCGTTCAGCGTCGCCGCGAGCGGCTGCGCGCCGCCCATCCCGCCCATGCCGCCGGAGACGACGAGCTTTCCGGCGAGCGTGCCGCCGAAGTGGCGGTCGGCCATCGCCGCGAAGGTCTCGAAGGTGCCCTGCACGATCCCCTGCGTGCCGATGTAAATCCACGAGCCGGCGGTCATCTGCCCGTACATCATCAGGCCGCGCCGTTCGAGTTCGTGGAAGTGCTCCCACGTCGCCCAGTTGCCGACGAGGTTCGAGTTGGCGATCAAAACCCGCGGCGCGTACTCGTGCGTGCGGAAGACGGCGACGGGCTTGCCCGACTGGACGAGGAGCGTCTCGTCGTTCTCGATGCGTTGCAGCTCGCGGACGATGGCCGCGAAAGAGTTCCAGTCGCGCGCGGCCTTGCCGCGCCCGCCGTAGACGACCAAGTCTTCGGGCCGCTCGGCCACGTCGGGGTCGAGGTTGTTCATCAGGCAGCGCAGCGCGGCCTCCTGATGCCAGCCCTTGCAGTTGAGCGTCGCGCCGCGCGGCGCGCGCACCGTTCTTTGCTCGCTCATCTCGTTTTGGAATCTCCGTCGCCCCGGCGCTCCTGAATCCCGCGCACGATGTTCATGATCATCCCGCGCGGCAGGAAGCCGACCGTGCGCGCGGTGAGCGCGTTCATGAAGCCGGGGATGACGACGCGGCGGCCCGCGAGCAGGCCGCGGTAGCCGGCCTCGGCGACGGCGCGCGAGTCCATCAGGGCGCGGTCGAAGAGCTTCGAGCGTTCCATCCCGGCCGCGGCGACGAAGCCGGTCGCGGTCGGCCCCGGACAGAGCGCGGAGACCGCGACGCCCGTGCCCGCCGTCTCGTTCGAGAGCGCCTCGGAGAAGTTCAGGACGTAAGCCTTCGAGGCGTAGTAGACGGCCATCAGCGGGCCGGGCTGGAACGACGCGGTCGAGGCGACGTTCATCACGTAGCCGCGACGGCGCGCGAGCATCCCCGGCAAGAACAGCTTCGTCAGGTGCGTCAGCGCGACGACGTTGACTTGCAGGAGTTCCAGCTCGCGCCCGAGGTCGGTCTCCGCGAACAAGCCGTAGGAGCCGAAGCCCGCGTTGTTGACGAGCGCGTCAACTTCGACGCCCGCCCGTCGCAGCTCGTCGAAAATCTCTTGCGGCGCTTCCGCCCGCGCGAGGTCGCTGGCGACGACGCGCGCGGAGACCGTGTGCGTGGCCGAAAGCTCTTCGGCGAGGCGCGCGAGCTTGTCGCGGCTGCGCGCGACGAGGACGAGGTCGTGGCCGTCTTCGGCGAACAGGCGCGCGAGGTCTTCGCCGATGCCGCCCGACGCGCCCGTCACGAGCGTGGTCATCTTCCCCTTACTCATCCGACTGCCTCACGGTTTGGGTGTGACTCCGGGCTGTCGTAAAAGTCATGGCAGGCAAACAGGCGACGTGAAATTTTCAGGCAGCTTAATCCTGCCGGAGCGCAGAGTCGCTTCTTCTATAGGCGGTTGCTCGCCCGGCGGCACTAACAAAATCGAGAAGTTCAACTCGCTACGCTGGCCCGCATTGATGCCGATAACGCGCGCAGCTGGGATGCGGCGACCGTTGACGAGGTAAGCCCGGATGCGGAGCAGCCGCGAGCGCAGAGTTCGTTGCGGCCCGGAGGCGATGATGAAGGCAGTCGTTTCGGGATTAACTGAGAGCGCATGCGCTAAGTTGTCTAGCCGCGCCATCTCGTCCTCGCAGGCGATTGGCCCGAACGAGTCGAACGGGTGTGCCTTTGCGTGCGCGCGAGCCGCCTCTTCGGGGGGCGGCCAAGCGGCCGAGACTTCGTTTCGGTCGCAATCGACCGTGCCGCGGCCGAGCGTGCGTTCGAGGAAGCGCGCGACGCGGCGGTAGGCCGTGACGCGGTTCTGAAGCTTCCGTATGGAGTGGCCCTCGTCGGGCCAGCGCAGGTACTCGACCTGGCCTCCGCGCTCGCGGATCGCGCGGACGAACTGGTCTGACTCGGTGACGGGGTCGCGCGGGTCGTTCGCGCCGTGCGAGACGAGCAGGGGCGCGCGGACGTTCTTGACGTGCGCGATCGGACTCAGCTCCGCGAAGAACTTGCGCTCCTCCGGGTCGTCGATGTTGCCGTACTCGATGCGATCCGACGCCTTCAGTTGCGGCGAAGCGCCTTCGAGCGCCGTCACCCAGTTCGAGACGCCGACGAAGCTCACGCCCGCCGCGAATTTGTCGGGCAGTTGCGCGAGCGCGGCGTAGGTCATGTAGCCGCCGTAGGAGCCGCCCATCGCGGCGACCTTGCGCGCGTCGACCAGGTGGCCCGACGCGGCGAGCCAGTCGACGGCCGCGGCCATGTCTTTGACGGCGTTGGGCCGCAGCCGCCCGTTGTCGAGCCGCGCGAACTTCTTGCCGTAGCCGGTCGAGCCGCGGAAGTTGAGATCGAGGACGGCGTAGCCGCGCGCGAGCAGGTACTGGAAGACGGCGTCGAAGTCGGGCCGCGCCTGCGCGGTCGGGCCGCCGTGGACGCCGAGCACGACGGGCGCGCGTCGCTGCGCCGAAGCGCCGCGCGGCAGGTAGAGCAGGCCGTGAACCACGACGCCGTCGTGACTCGGGAACGAGACGGCGCGCGGCGCGACGAACTTCTGCGCGTCGAGTCCGGCGAGCGACGACTCGGTGACGCGGCGCAGCGCGGGAACGTCGCTGACGCTGCTGCGACTATCGCGGGCGCGGTTGCGGGCGCGTCCGCGCTGCCGGGCGGAAATCCCGGTCATCTCCCGTATCGACTGTTGCACGTCGTAGACCCAGATGTCGCCGGGCACGTGCGGCCCGCTCAGTTGGATCGCGATGACGGGCGCGCGCGCGGCGGCTTCCAGCGAGTAGATGACGCCGGGCGGGAGCAGTGCGGGGTGCGTGGGCGGCGGCGAGGCCGTTTCGCCCGCGCGCGGCGCGCCGGGCCACCTGCTCGCCATGTTGCCGATGGGGCGATTGCGCCAAGCCAAGCTCGAAAAGCCGTTGTCGTTCTCCGTCCAGAACAGCACGCCGCCGTCGTGCGAAAGCTCGACCGACTCCACGTCGCGCTCCGGCGTCTCGATCCATTCGAGCCGCCGCGCGTTGAAGTCGAAGAAGGCGAGGCCGGTGAACTCCCGATCCTGATTGGTCGCAACGTAGAAGCCGCGCGAGTCGGGCGTCCACGCGAAGGACGAATAGCTCGCGGCCTCCTGCGGGCGGAAGACGACCTCGGTCTTGTTCGTCCGCAGATCGAGGTAGAGCACGTCGTTGGCGTCCTCGCCGCGCGTGACGGTGAGGAGGAGTCCCGCGCCGTCGGGCCGCCAAGAGGCGACGTAGACGCCGCCCTTGCCCTCGTGGACGCGGCGCGGCCGCGCGCCGGCCGCCAGATCGAGCGTGTAGATGTCGAAGTCGTCTTTGCCCGGCTCGGTGGCGGCGTAGGCGGCGCGTCGGCCGTCGTGCGAGAAGCCGCCCCACGCGCGGAACGACTCCGACGGCGGCAGCAGCTCGCGCTCGCGCGCGCCGTCGGGCGAGATGAGATAAAAACCCTCGCGCTCGTTGCCGCCGCGATCCACGCCGTAGGCGATCCAGTCGCCGGCGGGCGACCAGTCGTGGAACGTGACCGGCTCGCCGAAGGTGATCTGGCGCGGGGCGCTCGTCGCGCGCGTGTCGGCGATCCAGATTTGCGGCGTGCCCGTGACGGACGTGACGTAGGCGACGCGCGCGCCGTCGGGCGAGAGCGAAGGCCCGGAGGCCGCGCGCGCGTTCAGGTAGCGCGCGATGTCGGGGCACTGCGCGCCGGCCAGCCCGATGTCGCCGGGCACGGGCGCGGGCACGTCCTCCGGCGCGGGCGTCTGTAGTTTCTGCGCGCGCGCGGGCACGGCGAGCAGCGCGAGTGCCAGCGCGAGGGTCGTGAGTCTGTTTCGCATCGAGTTGAAGAAGCTAATAGCTGTTAGCTGTTAGCTGTTAGCTGTTAGCAAAACATCGGAAGCTAAATGTAGACGCGGATGGGCGAGCGTTGGCGGCCGCGAATGTTTTGCGGCTAATGCCGAACTAGAGAACCGGGAACGACCGCCAGCGATCAGCAGCTAACAGCTAACAGCTAACAGCTAACAGCTATTAGCTACTTTCCCATCAGCCGGCTGAACCAGCCGCCTTCGGAGTGCTTGGTCAGCAGTTCGAGTTCGCCCGCGTCGAGCCAGACGCCGCCGCAGGTGTCGCAGCGGTCGGTGACCACTTGGTCGTGGCGCACTTCGGCGAGCGGGCCGTGGCCGAGCGGGCACTGGCGCGCGGGTTCCTTGCCCGCGGCCGCGGCCTCCGCGGCCAAACGCTCGCGCAGCTTGTCCAGCGTCTCGCGCTCTTGGCGGCGGATGTACTCGTTCTCCAAGGCCCTGCGCCGTTCGTCGAAAATCTCTGACATGATTGTTCGGTAAACCTCCTCGGCAAGTGCGGACGTGCGCGCTCGTGAAAGTCTCCGGGGCCGCCATGCGGCGTGAAGCGCGCGCGAAGTGAAAAACGTGTGCGGATACTCTACCGAAAACGGCACGCGAGTTCCAACGCCGCGGTCGCCGAGCTTGCCCGCGCCGACGGCACGGCATATGCTCGCGCACGGACGGAAGGCATGACCGCGAAAGACAGAGAACGACCGCGACGGCGCGCGTCCGCCGGCCCCGCGCCGCGCGCGTGCGACGACGTGCCGCGCGCGTC
>DATCVD010000498.1:0-4880 GCA_036567125.1 Pyrinomonadaceae bacterium
GCTGGCCCTGCGCCGCGGCGACGTGGGCCGCCGGGGGCGCGAGCAGCGCGAGCAGCGCGAGCCGTGAGAAAAATTTCAGGGGCATGATCTCACTCCCGGTTGAGTCTGGTTCGGGACTACTTAGCCGTCCCGGCTTCCGAAATTTAGAAGCGCGGACGCGGGAAAGGGTTTCAACGATTTAAGAGAATCGCTGAAACCCTTTCGGTAACGCAAGCCGCGAGCGCCGGGCGTTTTCAGTTCAGGCTCGGCGCGTCCGAGGCCATGATGGAGGGCGCGGCGTCGAGCGCCTTGATCGTGATCTCGCCCTCCTCGTAATCGACGACGAACTGCGTCGCCGTCTTCCACATCGCCGTGATCGGCAGCTTCACCTTCTCGTCGATGTGGCGCTTGAGGAAGCGCGCGCCGTAGGCCGGGCTGAAGCCCTTCTCGGTCAGGCTGTCGATCGCGCGCTCGGTGAGCACGAGCGACTTGCCCTGCCGCTCCATCTGGCGGCGCAGCTTGTTCGTGTAGAGGACGGCGATCTGCTTGACCTCGTCCATCGTCAGCGGCGAGAAGACGATGAGTTCGTCGATGCGGTTGCGGAACTCCGGCGAGAAGCGCTGCTCCGCAGACTTCATCACCGCGCCCTTGACCTCGCGCACGTCGCCCAGCGTCTTCATCCCGAAGCCGAGCGGCTTCTCGTACTTCTTGAAATTCTCCGAACCCAAGTTCGAGGTCATGATGACGATGGCGTCGGAGAGGTAGACCTTCTTGCCGCGCCCGTCCGTCAGCCAGCCCTCGTCGAAGGCTTGGAGGAACAGGTTCATCAGGGTCGGCGAAGCCTTCTCGACCTCGTCGAGCAGCAGCACCGTGTACGGGTTCTCGCGCAGCTGCTCGGTGAGCACGCCGCCGCGCTCGCTGCCGACGATGCCGCGCGGCATCCCGATCAGCTTCTCGATGCCGATGGTGCCGTCCGAGTACTCGGACATGTCGATGCGCACCATCTTCTCCTCGTCGCCGAACATGAACTCGGCGACGGCCTTCGCCAGCTCGGTCTTGCCGACGCCGGTCGGGCCGAGGAAGAGCAGCACGCCGTCGGGCTTGTAGTGCGACTCCTTGAGCGGCCCCTTGTTCAGGCGCAGGCGCTGCGCGACCGCGTGGACGGCCTCCTTCTGGCCGACGACGCGGCGGCCGAGATCGTCCTCCATCGTGAAGAAGCGCTCGTTCGTGTCGCGGAAGATCATGTCGCGCGGGATGCGCGACTCCTGCGAGATCACGTCGATGATGTGTTCGGGCCGGACGATCATCGCCTCCGGCTCGTTGATCTCGACCTTGACGGCGGCCGTGTCGAGCCAGCCGATGGCCTTGTCGGGCAGGTGCAGGTTGCGGATGTACTTCGGGGCCATCTCAAGCGCCGTGTTGATGGCGTCGTCGGAGATGGTGACGGAGTAGTTGCGTTCGAGCCGCGGCCTGAGGCCGAGCAGAATCTCGCGCGTCTCGGAGAGCGTCGGCTCGTCCACCTTGACCAAGCGGAAGCGGCGGGCGAGCGCCTCGTCCTCGGCGATGTACTCCTTGTACTCGGTGCTGGTCGTCGCGCCGATGATCCGCATCTCGCCGCGCGCGAGCGCGGACTTGAACATGTTGGCGGCGTCGCTCGACGTGCCGAGCGCCGCGCCCGCGCCGATGATGGTGTGGGCCTCGTCGATGAAGAGGATCAGGTTCTCGCGCTCCTTGACCTCGTCGATGATGCCCTTGATGCGCTCCTCGAACATGCCGCGCAGCATCGTGCCGGCGACGAGTCCGCCCATCTGGAGGCTGACGATGTGCGCGCCGCGCAGGCGGGCCGGAACCTTCTCCGGCTCAAGCTCGATGACGCGCGCGAGCCCCTCGACGACCGCCGTCTTGCCCACCCCCGGCTCGCCGACGAGCATCGGCGAGTTGGCCCGCTCGCGGTGGCAGAGGATTTCGATCATCTGCTGAATCTCCTGCTCGCGGCCGATGGTCGGCGGGATCTTGTCCATGCGAGCGAGGCGGTTGAGCGACGTGCCGAAGTGTTTGAGGTAGGCCGGCAGCTCGAACTTCTTGCGCGTCGCCTCGTCGTCCAGCTCGCGCGTGCGGACGCGCGCGCGGACGTTCTCGGCGAGCGTTTCCGACGTCGTGCCGAAGGAGCGGCCGAGCATGGTGGCGAGCAGCCCGCCCTCCTGGGCGAGCGCCATGAAGAGGTCGGTCGCCTCGATGGTCTTGCGCTGCTGGGCGCGCGCGCGCTCCATCGCCCGCTTGAAGAGGTCGATGGTTTCGGGCGCGATGCGAAGGCCCTTGCCGACGTGCTGGAAGCGCGCGTTGTCGAGCCGCCGCTCGATCTGCGCGCGCACGGCGACGGGGTCGAGCGCGAGGTCGCGGATCGTCTGGTCGAAGATTTCTGCTTCTTCCGTGACGAAAGCGTGGAGAATGTGTTCGACGGCGATGTAGTTCTGGTCGCGGCGCTTCGACTCGCTCATCGCGTGTTCGAAAATCCGCTGCCCCGACTCGCCGAAGCGATCTTTGTACGTTCCTAAGTCAACCATTTCTCACCCTCTTGATCTAACCGCCGCGCGCCGGGCGCGACTGCGAAAAGAAACCCGCCGGACGCCGCCGAAAAGTCGAACGTCCGACGGGTCGGCGCGACCATTTCATCTCAAAAAAACTGTTGCCGCGCGCCGCCAGTTCGGCCTACGTTAGATGCCGCGAGGGTGTGCCCCGTTGCGTTTCGGGACAGGCTCATCATAGCACACCGCGCGGCTGCAAATATCAAGCCAAAAAGTTCGGAGTCCGGGGTCTCGGAGTCTGGAATCACGACCCGAAAACTCTACGCCCGCGGCCGGGCTTCGGATTGCGACTCAAGACTGCCGGACTCCGGACTCCGCGACCCGGAGAACCCCCCTTTAGAAGTCGTAGTCCTCGCCGCCGCCGCCCATCGGGGGCGCGGCCGCCTTCTTCGTCTCCGGCGCGTCGGTGACGGCCGCGCCCGTCGTCAGGAGCAGCGCGGCCACGGAGACGGCGTTCTGCAAAGCCGTGCGGACGACCTTCGTCGGGTCGATGATGCCCGCCGCGACGAGGTCTTCGTACTCGCCCGTCGCGGCGTTGTAGCCCTTCGTCGCGCCCCTCGACTCCTCGATCCTGCCGATCACGATTGCGCCGTCCGTGCCCGCGTTCTCGGCGATGCGGCGGATCGGCTCTTCGAGCGCGCGGCGCAGGATGCGGACGCCGGTCTGAACATCGGGATCGTCGTCCTCGACCTCGAACCCGTCGAGCGCCTTCGCGGCGCGCAGCAGCGCGACGCCGCCGCCCGGCACGATCCCTTCCTGCGCGGCCGCGCGCGTGGCGTTGACGGCGTCGTCCACGCGCATCTTCTTCTCCTTCATCTCGGTCTCGGTCGCCGCGCCGACGCGGATCACGGCGACGCCGCCCGCGAGCTTCGCCAGCCGCTCCTGCAACTTCTCGCGGTCGTAGTCCGAAGTGCTCTCCTCGATCTGGCGGCGGATGGTCTGCACGCGGCCCTGTATGGACTTGGCCTCGCCCGCGCCCTCGACGAGGGTCGTGTTCTCCTTGTCGACGATCACGCGCTTGGCCGTGCCCAAGTCTTCGACCGTCACGTTCTCCAGCTTGATGCCGAGGTCTTCCGTGATGACGCGCCCGCCCGTCAGCGTCGCAATGTCTTCGAGGATGGCCTTGCGGCGGTCGCCGAACGCGGGGGCCTTGACGGCGCAGACGCGCAGCGTGCCGCGCAGGCGGTTGACGACGAGCGTGGCGAGCGCGTCGCCCTCCACGTCCTCGGCGATGATCAGGAGCGGCCGCCCCTGACCGGCCGTCTGTTCGAGGACGGGGAGCAGGTCGCGCATCGCCGCGATCTTCTTCTCGTGGAGCAGGATGAAAGGCTCTTCGAGCACGGCCTCCATCCGGTCGGGGTTCGTCACGAAGTAGGGCGAAAGATACCCGCGGTCGAACTGCATGCCCTCGACGATGTCGAGTTCGGTTTGGAGCGTGCGCGACTCCTCGACCGTGACGACGCCGTCGCGGCCGACGCGCTCCATCGCCTCCGAGATCAACTCGCCCAACTCGCGGTCGTTGTTCGCGGAGACGCTGGCGACGTTCGCCAGCTCCTCCTTGCCCTTGACCTTCTTCGACTGCCGCTCAAGCTCCTCGACGGCGCGAGCGGCGGCCAGTTGCAGGCCGCGCTGCAAGGCCATCGGGTTCGCGCCCGCCGTCACGTTCTTGACGCCCTCGCGGAAGATGGCCTGCGCCAGCACGGTCGCGGTCGTCGTGCCGTCGCCCGCCGCGTCGTTCGTCTTCGTGGCGACCTCCTTGACCATCTGCGCGCCCATGTTCTCGTACTTGTCCTTGAGGTCGATCTCCTTGGCGACCGTCACGCCGTCCTTCGTGATCGTCGGCGATCCCCACTTCTTGCCGAGCACGACGTTGCGCCCCTTCGGCCCGAGCGTCACGCGCACCGCGTTCGCCAGCTTGTCGACGCCGCGCAGCATCGCGCCGCGCGCATCCTCGCTGAACCTCACCTCTTTAGCTGCCACTTCGACTCTCCTTAAAAAAGTTTCTTCTCGATTACGACTGACCGCCGGAACTCTGCGGGCGCGCCTGCCCCTGCTGTTCGCCCCGCGCTTCTTCGGGCGCGCCGGCGAGCGCCTTCGCGGGGAAACTGCCCGCGTGCGACCTGACGCCCTCGAACCAGTTGCAGAGCAGTTGGTCGCTGCCCCACATGCGGCCGACGACCGTCATCCGCGGCCCGCCCGATTTGAGCCGCACCACGTCGCCCACGTCGAACTCAAGCTTCGCCATGTCCAAACCTCCCGACGGCGGCCCGAACGGTTCCGCGCGCCGCGCGCCTACTCGGCCGCGGCCTGCGCGCC
>DATCVD010000499.1:0-2527 GCA_036567125.1 Pyrinomonadaceae bacterium
GGCGACTCGCGGGGGGCGAATGAAGTCGGGCGGCCCGCGGTCGAATCGGGCGCGGGGCGCGGCGAGCTGGGCGCGACGCTCGCCGGGCTGTACGGGCTGATAGAAGAGCGGCGGCGCGAGCTGCCCGCAGGCTCCTACACCACCTACCTTTTCCGAGAGGGCTTGGACAAGATTCTGAAGAAGGTCGGCGAGGAGTCGGCCGAGACGATCATCGCGGCGAAGAACGCGGACGCGGCGCGGCTCGTCGGGGAAGTCGCCGACCTCGTCTACCACCTGCTCGTGCTGCTCGTCGAGCGCGGCGTGACGCTGGACGAAGTCGGCGCGGAGCTTGCGCGGCGCGGCGGGAAGGGCGGGGGCGAATGAGTCGAGAAGTCGAGGCGACGGGCGGGGGGGCACGGCTCGAACCCGTCTTGGAGTTCGCCGTCGAACTGGCGCGCGAGGCGGGCGAGATCACGCTGGACTATTTCCGGCGCGGCGCGCGGGCGGAGCTGAAGGCCGACGGATCGTTCGTCACCGCGGCCGACCGCGAGGCCGAGCGGCACGTCCGCGCGCGGCTGGCGGAACGCTTCCCGGCCGACGCGGTGCAGGGCGAGGAGTGGGGCGAAACGGCCGGCACGTCGGGCCGCAAGTGGATCGTTGACCCGATCGACGGGACGTATTCGTTCGTCCACGGCGTGCCGCTCTACGGCGTGCTCGTCGGGATGGAGGCCGACGGCGAGCCGGTCGTCGGCGCGGTGAACCTGCCCGCGCTCGGGGAGATCGTTTCGGCGGCGCGCGGCTTGGGCTGCTGGTGGAACGGCGCGCGCGCGCGCGTGTCTTCGACGGCGGCGCTCGAAGATTCTCTGCTGCTCGCGACCGACTTCGGCGCGTGCGCGCGCTACGGCTTCGGGCGCGCGGCCGAGGAGTTGCAGCGGCGCGCCGGGCAGCGCCGGACTTGGGGCGACTGCTACGGGCACGTGCTCGTGGCGACTGGCCGGGCCGACGTGATGCTCGATCCGGTGATGAACGTCTGGGACTGCGCCGCGCTGCTGCCCGTCGTCGAGGAGGCCGGCGGCACGTTCACCGACTGGCAGGGGCGAAGGACGATCCGCGGCGGCAACGCCGTCTCGACGAACGGCGCGCTGTTCGCCGACGTGATGCGCGTCATCGAGGGCGCGGGCAATGAGGCGGGGAGATAGCTTGCGGGAGGGGCGGATGCTGATCATTCCGGCGATTGATCTGCGGGGCGGGCGGTGCGTCCGGCTCGCGCAGGGGCGCAAGACGGACTTGAAAGCTTACGACGGCGACCCCGTAGAGCGCGCGCGCGCGTTCGCGGCCGAGGGCGCGCGGATGATCCACGTCGTCGATCTGGACGGCGCGTTCGCCGACGCCGAATCGGTGAACCGCGAGATCGCGCGCCGCATCTTCGCGTCGGTCGGGGTGCCCGTGCAGTTCGGCGGCGGCGTGCGCGACGAGGCGGACGTGAGCCGGATGATCGAGTGGGGGGCGGCGCGCGTCGTGGTCGGCACGCTGGCGGTCGAGTCGCCCGCGCTGTTGGCACAACTCGCCGGGCGATTCGGGGAACGGATCGCGGTCGGCATCGACGCGCGGGGCGGGCGCGTGGTGACGCGCGGGTGGGAGCGGCAGGAGCAGTTGAGCGCGGTCGATCTGGCGCGGCGCGTCGCGGGCGCGGGCGTGGCGCGCATCGTTTACACTGACGTGGGGCGCGACGGGATGTTGACCGGGGTGAACGTCGAGCAGACGTGCGCGGTGGCGCTCGCGGCCGGCGTGCCGGTCACGGCTTCGGGCGGCGTGTCGTCGCTCTCCGATCTGGAAGCCTTGCGGCGCGCGGGCCGCGAGTGCGGCATCGAGGGCGTCGTCGTGGGCAAGGCGCTCTACGAAGGCGTCTTCACGCTGCGCGAGGCTTTGGCCGCGGGGGCCGCCGCCGCCTGACCCTCCGCGCCGCGCGAAACCGCGTTTCAGGGTGGCGGCGCAAACCGGCTCGCGCGCCGCGACGTAAACCAGTCTGCGGGCCGAAGACGTTGCCACGGCCGCGGGCGGGCGTTAGAATCCTCCGCCGCGCGCCACTGTCGGCGCTTGAGAGCAGGCCCCCGCCGGAAAGTTGAATATGAAATCCCATCCCCCCGCCCCTTCACGCAAGTCAAGACAAACGCTTCAGACCCCCAGCAGAGCTTCGACGCGTCCGACACGGGGGCGACCGAGTCGGGCTTCCTCGTCGCGGCGACCGAGTCGGGCTTCGTGGTCGCGGCGACTGATGATCGCCTCGCTCGCGTGCGCCGCGCTCGTCGCGTCGGCCGGCGCGGGCGCGGGCGCGTGGCAGCAGCAGCAACAGGATCGCGGCATCGGCGTCGGCGGGCAGGCGAAGGATCAGAGTCAGGCGGCGAAGCGGGCGCAGCTCGAAGCTTTGCGGCCCACGCTGGTCGTGCAGACGGGCCACACGCTGCGCGCCGACGGGCTGGCCTTCTCGCCCGACGGGCGGCTCGTTGCGACGGCCGGCCACGACGCGCTCGTGAAGCTGTGGGACGCC
>DATCVD010000500.1:0-7060 GCA_036567125.1 Pyrinomonadaceae bacterium
GGCGGGCGGCGCACCCGGCCGCCCGCCGCGCCGGCCCAGCCTTCCGCGGCCGGTGCGATCTCGGCCCTATCTCGATCCGCCCTTCTTGCTGCCGCCCTTCTTGCTGCCGCCTTTCTTCGCCCCGCCTTTCTTCGAACTGCCTTTCTTCGCGGCCGCTTTCTTCGCCCCGCCCTTCTTCGCGCCGCCCTTCGACGCCTTGCCGCCCTTCGCCCCGCCCTTCTTGGCCGGGGCGTTGTTCGTCTTCTGCCCGCGGCCCGAACCACTCTTCTTGCCGCCGCCCGAAGACTTGTTGACCGTGGCCCACGCGCGCCGCTCGGCCTCATCGTCCGAGACGCCGCGCCGCTCGTAGCCCTCCTCGATGTGCTCGGCCTGCCGCTTCTGCTTGTCGGTGTAGCTGCTCTTGTCGCCCCTCGGCATCGTCTGCTTCCTCCTGCTTTCGTGGCGCGCGCCGGCTCGACGGGATTCCCGGCGGCGCGCATTGAGTGGGTAAAGCGGCGCGAGTATATCACCGGCCGGCGCGGGCGTTGGCGGGAACTTTCGCGCGCGAGACTGAACCGCGGGCGGACGGAAGTCAGCGGCCGGCCTTCTCGCGCATCCGCCGCTCGACCGTCGCGGGCACGAGTCCTTCGATTCGGCCGCCCAGCAGGAAGACCTCTTTGACGAGCCGCGAGCTGACGTACGAGTAGTCCTCGGCCGACATCATGAAGACCGTCTCGATGCGCGGCTCAAGCCGGCGGTTCATCAGGGCCATCTGCAACTCGTACTCGTAGTCGGAGATGGCGCGGATGCCGCGCACGACCGCGCCCGCGCCCTTGCGGACGGCGTAGTCCATCAGCAGCCCCTCGAAGCTGTCGACCGAGAGCCGGCACCCGCCGCCGCCCAATCCGGCGAGCGCCTCTTCCAACATCTCGCGCCTCTCGGCGAGCGTGAACATCGGCTGCTTGCCGGGGTTGACGACGACGGCGATGACGATCTCGTCGAAGAGTTTGCAGCCGCGCTCGATGATGTCGAGGTGGCCGTTCGTGACGGGGTCGAAGGAGCCGGGGTAGATGGCGCGTCGCATAAGCTCGGGAAGTTTGGCCGCGGGAACGGCTGCGAAGTTATCACAAACGGCGGGGGCAGGGAATCGCGGACAACCTTTTCTTTCCCGGCGGCGTATAATCCGCGATTAGCGAACTCTCCCGTGCCCCGGTGGGAGTTGTCGAAGCACAAAAAAGGAGAACAGGAGTTATGAGACTGACGGCGACTTTCGCTTTAACCCTCTGCTTCCTCGCCGGGGCGGCGTCCGCCGCGACGGCTTCCGGCAGCGGCAACGAGCGCGCCCGAAAACTTCCCGACCTGCGCGACGTGCGCCGGATTCACGTCGGCGACATGGGCACGGCCGACGAGGCCGACCGCTTCCGCTTCCTGCTCGAAGAGCAGTTGAGGAAGCGCGGCTTCACCGTCGTCGGCAGCGCCGCCGAGGCCGACGCGGTGCTGTCGGGCGCGCTCTCCGTGCGCGTGATGGACGAGAAGTCGGAGGCCCGCGCCTTCGTCAAGCTGGAGGACGCGGCGGGCCGGCGGCTCTGGGCGCGCGACTTCGGCCACAAACAGTTCCTCGTCAACCCGTTCAGCCGGCAGGAGCCGACCAAGCGGCGCGCCGAGGAGGTGGCGAAGGAACTGCGGCGCGACTGGGAGCGTTCGAAGTGACGGGGCGGGCGGCGGAGGCACTGCTTGACACGCGCCCCGCGCGGTGCTTCAATTGCCGCGGCAGACAAAACGTGGTGAGTTAAGGCGACTTGCGGCCACGAAAAACAAGCAGCTAAACAGCTCGGTCAGGGCTTCCGTCGAAGAAGAACCACCGTCAACCGGCTTTCCGTCGAGAAGCCCCGCGCTGTTTGGCGCGGGGCTTCTTTTAGCAGTTGGCTATTAGCCGTTAGCTGTTAGCCAGCCGCCGCCGGCCTTCAACCTCCGACTCGGCCCCGCTTCTGTTTTTGGTTTTGCTAACGGCTAATCGCTAATGGCTAACAGCTCCTTTCTTGAAACGCTGCGCGAGCGCGTCGTCGTCTTCGACGGCGCGATGGGCACGAGTCTTCAGTCACAGGATTTGACGGCGGACGACTACGGCGGGCCGCAGTTCGAGGGCTGCCCCGAGTACCTGCTCGTCAGCAAACCCTCGGCGGTCGAGCGCGTCCACGCGTCGTTCCTCGAAGTCGGCTGCGACGTGGTCGAGACCAACTCGTTCGGCGGCCTGCCCTTCGTGCTGGGCGAGTACGGCATCGCGGAGATGGCCTACGAGCTGAACCGCAAGGCCGCGGAACTCGCGCGCCGCGTGGCCGCCGACTTCGCGACGAAGGCGCGGCCGCGCTGGGTCGCCGGCTCGATGGGGCCGGGCACGAAGCTGCCCACGCTCGGCCACATCACCTTCGACGATCTGAAAGCGGCCTACGCCGAGCAGGCGCGCGGCCTCCTCGACGGCGGCGCGGACATCCTCGTCGTCGAGACCTGTCAGGACTTGTTGCAGACCAAAGCCGCGCTCGCCGCCATCTTCGCCGACTTCGAGCGGAACCGCCGCCGCGTGCCCGTCATCGCGCAGGTGACGATTGAACTCTTCGGCACGATGCTCAACGGCACCGAGATCAACGCCGCGCTGACCGCGCTCGAACCGTTCCCCATCGACATCGTCGGCATGAACTGCGGGACGGGGCCGCGGCACATGTCGGAGAGCATCCGCTACCTCTGCGAGAACTCGCCGCTGCCCGTCTCCGTCCTGCCGAACGCCGGGCTGCCCGAGGTCAAAGACGGCAGGCAGCACTACGGCGAGACGCCCGAATCGTTCACGGCGCAGGTGCTCCACTTCGCGCGCGACTTCGGCGTCAGCGTCGTCGGCGGCTGCTGCGGCACGACGCCCGCGCACCTGAAGATGGTGGTCGAGGCGATGCAGCAGGTGACGCCGAAGCGGCGCGACGCGCGGCTCGTGCCGTCGGCCTCCTCGATCTACGTCCAGCAGCCGTACCGGCAGGACACGTCGTTCCTCATCGTCGGCGAGCGCGTCAACGCTTCGGGGTCGAAGAAGATGCGCGACCTGTTGCAGGCCGAGGACTGGGACGGGCTGGTCTCGCTCGCGCGCGAGCAGGAGCGCGAGGGCGCGCACGTCTTGGACGTGAACGTGGACTTCGTCGGCCGCGACGGCGCGGCCGACATGCACGAGCTGGCGTCGCGGCTCGTCACGCAGGTGCGCATCCCGCTCATGTTCGACTCGACCGAGTGGGAGAAGATGGAGGCGGGCCTCAAGCACGCGGGCGGCAAGTCCATCCTGAATTCCACGAACTACGAGGACGGCGAGCCGCGCTTCAAGAAAGTCTTCGGGCTGGCGCGGGAGTACGGCGCGGCCGTCGTCGTCGGGACGATTGACGAGGAGGGCATGGCGCGCACGGCCGAGGGCAAACTCAGGATCGCGGGCCGCGCCTACGAGCAGGCGACGAAGGAACTAGGGTTCCCGGCGCACGATCTGTTCTTCGACCCGCTGGCCCTCCCCATCTCGACCGGCATCGAAGAAGACCGCCGCAACGCCGCCGAGACCATCGAGGGCATTCGCCGCATCAAGTCGGAGTTGCCCGGCGTCAACACCATCCTCGGCGTCTCGAACATCTCGTTCGGCCTCAACCCGGCCTCGCGCGTCGTGCTGAACTCGGTCTTCCTGCACGAGGCGGTCGAGGCCGGACTCGACGCCGCCATCGTCAACGCCAGCAAGATCGTCCCGCTCAACCGCATCGCCGAGCGCGAGCGCGAAGTCGCGCGGCAACTCATCTACGACGAGCGCAGGTTCGACGGCGACGTGTGCACGTACGATCCGCTCGGCGAGTTCACGAAGCTGTTCGAGGGCGTGAAGTCTGCGCGCGTGAAGGCGGTCGATGAGAACCTGCCCGTCGAGGAGAAGCTCAAGCGCCACGTCGTCGACGGCGAGAAGATCGGGCTGGAAGACAACCTCAGGCTCGCGCTCGAAACCCGCCCGGCGCTCGGCATCATCAACGACATCCTGCTCGACGGCATGAAGACGGTCGGCGACCTCTTCGGCTCGGGGCAGATGCAGCTGCCCTTCGTCCTGCAGTCGGCCGAGGTGATGAAGGCGGCGGTGCGCTTCCTCGAACCGTTCATGGAGAGGAAGGGCGGGGCGACGGCGAAGGGCACGATGGTGCTCGCCACCGTCAAGGGCGACGTGCACGACATCGGCAAGAACCTCGTGGACATCATCCTGACGAACAACGGCTACCGCGTCGTTAACCTCGGCATCAAGCAGACAATCGAAGCCATCCTGCAAGCCTACGAGGAGCACAAGGCCGACGCCGTCGGCATGTCGGGGCTGCTCGTCAAGTCCACGCTCATCATGCGCGAGAACCTTGAGCTGATGAACGAGCGCGGCATCAGCGTGCCGGTCGTCCTCGGCGGCGCGGCCCTGAACCGCCGCTACGTGGACGAGGACTTGATCCCGCTCTACAAGGGCCGCCTCTTCTACGCCCGCGACGCCTTCGACGGCCTGCACACGATGGACTTGCTGACCGGCGCGGCCGGCGCGGCGGATCAAGCGAAAGCGAAAGCCGCCGCCGCGGGGGCGGCCGGCGACGAGGCCGCCGAGTCGGACGAGGATTTGATCGGCGAGGAGGCCAAGCTCGGCGTCCGCAAGCCCGCGCGCCCGCGCGCGACGGTTAAGGCCGCCGGCGACACGACGCACACCCGCCGCTCGGACGTGAACCCGAACGCCCCCATCCCGCGCGCGCCCTTCTACGGCTCGCGCGTCGTCGAAGACGTTCCGCTCGAAGAGGTCTTCGGCTTCGTCAACGAGAACGCGCTCTTCAAGGGGCAGTGGCAGTTCAAGCAGGGCCGCCGCACGGCCGACGAGTACGCGCGGCTGGTCGCCGAGAAGGTGCGCCCCGCCTACGAGGAACTGAAGTCGAGATCGGGGCGCGAAAACCTGCTGACGCCGCGCGTCGTTTACGGCTACTTCCCCTGCCAGTCCGAGGGCAACGACCTCGTCGTCTATCACGACGACGAGCGCACCGAGCGCGTGCGCTTCACCTTCCCGCGGCAGCCGGCGGGCAAGCGCCTGTGCCTCGCCGACTACTTCGCGTCTAAAGAGTCGGGCCGCGTGGACGTGGCGGCCTTCCACCTCGTCACGGTCGGCCGCCGCGCGAGCGAGTACGCCCGCGAGCTGTTCGAATCGGACAACTACACGGACTACCTCTATTTCCACGGCCTCTCGGTCGAGGCGGCCGAGGCGCTGGCCGAACTCTGGCACAAGCGGATCAGGGAGGAACTCGGCATCGCCGGCCGCGACGCCGGGGAGCTGACGAAGCTGTTTCATCAGGGCTACCAAGGCTCGCGCTTCAGCTTCGGCTACCCGGCCTGCCCCGAACTCGAAGACCAGACGAAGCTCTTCGAGCTGCTCGACCCGTCGCGCATCGACGTGTCGCTCTCCGAGGAGTTCCAGCTCGAACCCGAACAGTCCACCTCCGCCCTGATCGTCCACCACGAGGAGGCGAAATACTTTTCGATAGACTGATAGTTTCGTAAATCGTAAATCGTAAATCGTGAATAGACAGAAAAGGCGATGCCTGTCTTTTACTATTCACGATTTACGATTTACGATTTACGTTCTTTAGCGATGCCACAGACCGACGTAGAAACTCCGGCGGGGAAGATCGACGTGGCGGCCGGGCCGGCCGCGCCGGCCGAGTCGGGGCCGCCGGCGGACGGCGGCCCGGTCGAGCCGACGCCGGAAGAGTTGGCCGTCCTGCGGCCGATGGAGCGTTTCGCGTTCCGCGTCTCGCGGCGGATGAACGAGGGGCGCTGGAAGGAGTTCTGGACGTACTGCCAGCGCACGGTCGGGACGGGCTGGATCAGGGTCTGCACCTACAACCTGATGCGCGTCCACGGGCTGGAACACTTCGACGCGGTCTCGCACGACCGCCCCATCCTGCTCGCCTCCAACCACCGCTCGTTCTTCGACATGTACGTCGTCTCGGCCGAGCTGTTCCGCCGCACCGCTTGGCCGAAGAAGCTGTTCTTCCCCGTCCGCGGCCGCTTCTTCTACGAGTCGGTGCCGGGGATGCTCGTTAACCTCCTGATGGGCTGGTGGTCGATGTACCCGCCCTTCTTCGCCGCGGGCAGCAACCCGCTGCCGGAGAAGCGCGAGTTCGACAAGTTCTCGTTCCGCCTGCTCGCCGATCTCTGCCGGCGCGGGCGCGGCAACCTCATCGGCTTCCACCCCGAAGGCACGCGCAACAAGAACCCCGACCCCTACACGTTCCTCCCGCCGAAGCCCGGCATCGGCCGGCTCGTCAAGGAGGCCGACCCGCAGGTGATCCCGGTCTTCGTCGCGGGACTCAACAACGATCTGCCGCGCCAAATCTTAGGCAACTGGACGGGCGGCGAGCCGATCCGCATCCACTTCGGCCCGCCCATCGACTTCGCCCCGTTCATGGAGCTGCGCGACGGCCTGCGCACCTACAAAGTGATCGGCGAGTTCGTCATGAGCCGCATCAGCGAGCTGGCCGAGCAGGATCGGGCGCTCTACGGACGCGGCCACCACATCGGTGACGACTGATGGCGACGCGACGCCGGGGCAAAAAAAGCGTTGGCGGCGACGGCGGCGGCGGCGCGCCCCGACGAACCGCGCGGTTTGAAAAAGCCGAACCCGAAAAAGTCGAACCCGAAAAAGTCGAACCCGAAAAAATCGAACTGACGAAGCGGCACCTGCGCTCTCATGATTCGTCGCTCCCGCTCGTCGTCGTCAACCCGACTTCGGCAAACGGCGCGACCGGGCGCGCGTGGCCGCGCATGGCGTCCGAGCTGCGCTCGCACTTCGGCGCGTTCGCCGTCGCGTTCACCGAGCGTGCCGGCCACGCGCGCGAGATCGCCGAGCGGGAGGCGCGCGCGGGCCGCCGACTCCTGATCGCATGCGGCGGCGACGGAACGATCTCGGAGGTGGCGAACGGCGTCCTCGCCTCGGGCGCGGACGCCGAGTTGGGCCTTCTGCCGAGCGGCACGGGCGGCGAGCCGATCCGCATCCACTTCGGCCCGC
>DATCVD010000501.1:0-7266 GCA_036567125.1 Pyrinomonadaceae bacterium
GCGCCGGGCCGCGCCGGGCCGGCGGTGGCGGGCGGCTGCAAGATGACTTGGCCGCCTTCGGGCGTCGCGGTCGTGCCCTTGGCCGCGCCCCTCGCCTTCTCCTTCTCCTTGTCCTTCGCCTGATCCGCCATGGCCTTCTCGACGGCCTTCTCGATCTCCTTCGCGCTCTGCGCGATGATCGCCCCGCTCACCTGCGCCTTCGCCAGCTCTTGCAGCTCGCGAGTCTGCTCCGGGGTCAGGACGGCGACGGGCGCGGCCGAATAGACCATCGGCTGCTGGCGGCTGCGGCCGGCGACGGCGAGCGTCAGGCGGCTGGAGTTGGCCTGCGGGTCGGCGGTCATCTCGACGTGGACGGCCTCCGCGCCCTTCGGCCCCGTCGCCGTGGCCTCGACCGTGTCGCGATCCCAGCCCGTGATGGTGATGCGGCCGTAGCGGTTCGAGACCGCCACCTTGCTCCCGCGCTCCAGCTTGATCTGCACGCGGCCCGCCTGATTGTTGATTGAGACCGTGCCGCCGCCCGACGCCGCGGAAGACTGCGCCGAGACGTTCGACCGGGGGACGGCGTTCGCGCCGAGGAGGGCGACGCCGAGGACGAGCGACTTGAGGGTTCTGCTTTTCATGATTCGGTAAAACCTTTATGAGAGCTATGAGCTGTTAGCTACTAGCTGCTGAGTGTTAGCAATCAGCCGCGGGCTATCGGCTGTCAACTTCGGCTGTCAACTGTTGCTGTCAACCTTTGCCGTCAGCTTCGGCTGTTAGCTTTCGGCCGTCTTCTTCCGGCTAACGGCTAACGGCTAAGAGCTAACAGCTTTCTCGTCAGTCGGCTTGGCCGAGCGTGGCCATCTCGCGCATGACCTCGACCTTCTTGGCGTAGGCCGAGAGCATGTACTGGACGGCGACGGGGTCGTTGCCGTGCTGGCGCGCGGTCTTGCGCGTCTCGGCGATGGTGCGGTCGATGGAGGCCAGCGTCTCGTCGAAGCGCGCGCGCGTCTCGGGGTCGAGCTTGCCGCTGCGCGTCTTCACGTCGCGCTCCAAGATTTTGATCGCGGCGACGTAGCGCTGCTCGGCCTCGCGCACGAGCTTGTCGGCCGCCGTCTCAAGCGGCGGGCGCGAGCCGGGGGGCGTCTTGTCGAGCACCACGCCCTGCTTGGGCCGCTTGATGGCAAGCTCCTGCCTGCCCGGATCGGGCTGCGGCGCGGCCTTCGCCGGACTCGGCGTCGCGGACGCGGGCGACGGGGTTTGAGTCGATGACGGGGCCTGCGTCGGGGCGGGCGACTGGCTCGCGTTCGCCGCCGGCTTCGCGTCGTCGCCCTGATTGCCGGCGTGCGCCAGCTCGGGCGGCTTGGTGTTGCCGCCGCCGACGTTCTTCATCACGACGGCCGTCCCGATGATGGCGACGACGACCATCGCGGCCGTCAGCGCCGGGCTGAAGCGCGGGGCGACGAGGAGCGGCGCGAACCAACCCGAAAGACGCCGGAGGAAGCCCACCTTGCCCCCGGCCTCTCTCGACTCGGCCCGCAGCCGCGCCTCGACGCCCACCCAGAGCGCGGGCGTGACTTCGACCTCGCGCTCGTAGGAGGCGTAGAGCGACTGCTCGGCGGCGAGTCCGTCGTAGGCGGCGGAGCAGGCGGCGCACGTCTTCAGGTGCGCGGCGATTGCGCCGGCGGCGCGCTCGTCCGTCTCGCCGTCGAGGTACTCTTCCAAAAGCAGTTCGCAGTCTTGGCACTTCATTGCGTCACCCCTAAGTACGGCCGGATGCGGCGGCGCATCTCGGCGCGCGCGCGGTGCAGGTCGGTCTTGACCTTCGGCAGCGAGAAGCCGGTTATCTCGACGATCTCCTCGTAGCTGCGCTGCTGGAAGACCTTCAGGGCGAAGACCGTCCGCTTGTCTTCGTCGAGCGCGCCGAGCGCGCGCCGCACCACGCCGTTCAACTCTTTATCGAGCAGGCCCTCGACGGGCGTGCGCCCCTCGTCCGCCAGCTCCTGCACCTGCTCGTCGTCCAGCTCGACCTTCGTCGCCCGCCGCTCGCCCGAGCGCAGGTGCTCGCGCGCGACGTTCTTGGCGATGGAGAAGAGCCAAGTGGAGAACTTCGACTCCTCGCGCAAGCTGCCCAAGTGGCGGTAGGCGCGGACGAAGGTCTCCTGCGTCAAATCCTCCGCCAGCGCCCGGTCGCCGACCATGTCGTAAACGAACGAGATGACGGGCCGGCTGTAGCGGTCGAAGAGTTGGCGGAAGGCGTCGGGGTCGCCGCGCCGGGCACGCTCAATCGGGGTCTCTAGACTGTTCATCTGGGGGCTTGAATGCAGTCCGGCCCGGCTCGCCGCTACGCCTTCAGTCGCGTCTATTGCCAGACTTTCCATCATTCCGGTGTGTAAGTGACGCGGCGGGGCGAAAGGTTTCAGCGAATTGAAGATTTCGGACGGCGGGCAGCGGAGGCGGGAGAAATTGTGCGCCGAGAAGCCCCGGAATCGGACAAGTCCGGCCGAAAGTCGCCCCTTCGAGGCCGAAACTTTCACCTTCGAGGCTGAAACTTGCGCCTCGGAGGCCGAAAATTGCACTTCAAGAGGACGGAACTCACGCCACCGACGCCGAAAATTGTGCCTCGGAGGCCCATCATCGCGCCTCGGAGGCCAAAACTTCCGCTTCCGGGGCGCAAGTTTCGGCCTCCGAAGCCGCCGATTCAAGTCAAAAGGCCCGAAATCCCACCCGAAAAGCTCGACATTGCGCCTGAAAGGCTCGACGGCGCGACGAGAACTCCCGCTCTGCCGCCGCAGCCGTCCGATTTCAGGGCACACCGGGCTGAAACCGCGATTTAACCCCGCCAACCCCCAACCCCTAACCCCCGGCCCCTAACCCCTAACTCCTAGCTCCTAACTCAAAGAGGTGTCGAGGAACATCATCAGCACGAAGCCGGCCATCAGCCCGGCCGTCGCCTCTTTGGCGAACTCCTTGCGGTGGCTCTCCGGGATCATCTCGTCGCTGACGACGTAGAGCATCGCCCCGCCGGAGAGCGCCAGCGCCCACGGCAGGATGCTCTGCGCCTGCGACGTGGCGACGAAGCCGAGCAGCGCCGCCAGCGCCTCGATCACGCCCGTGAGGACGACGACGAACAGCGCGTGCCCGCGGCTGTACGCGACGCCTGTGAGCGCGACGGCGACGACGAAGCCTTCCGGCACGTCCTGCAAGGCGATGCCGGCGAGGATCGGCCCGGCCACCGCGAGGTCGAGGCTGCCCGTGCCGGAGCCGACGGCCAGCCCTTCCGGAAAGTTGTGCAGCGCGATGGCGAAGACGAAGAGCCAGATGCGCTTGAGCTGCGCGGCGCGCGCCGGGCCTTCGCGCCCCTTGACGAAGTGCTCGTGCGGGATCAGCTTGTTGCAGAGGTGGAGGAAGAGGCCGCCAAAGAGGACGAAGCCGGCGACGCCGAGGCCCGGCAGCACCCGCGCGTCCGTCCCCTCGACGGCGAGGCGCAGCGCCGGCACGAGCAGCGAGAAGCAGGTGGCGGCGAGCATCACGCCCGCGCTAAACCCCATCAGCACGTCCTGCGTCCGCTCCGAGACGTGCCGCGTGAACATCGCGGGCACCGCGCCCAGACTCGTCGAGAACAGCGTCACGGCCGCCCCCAGCAGCGCGAGGTGGAAGCCGGAGAGTCCCGCCAATCCGTCAGTCATGCGGCGAATCTTAGCTTAGTCTCTAGCCGGGTGTGTAGGAGAGCAGATTCGAACCTGCCCGTAGCGACGGCCCGCGCGCGCCGGTTAATCCGGACGGTCAGGCTAGATTTTGGAAGTGACTGGCGGCGGGCGGGGCGCGGGGGCGTGAAAAAGGGGCGGGGGAGTTTCGGCCGAGGCCCACCACCGAAGCCGAAGTCCCCCGCCCCCTCGCCGGCCGCCGCCCGTTTTGCCCGGCGGCGGCTAACGACCGTCGCGCGGCGGCTACTCGCCGCCGCGCTCGAAGCTCTTGCGGAACAGGTACGACATCTTGACGAAGAAGACGCGGGTGTTGCGCTGCAGGCCCGGTTCGAGTTGGCCCGTGAAGCGGCTGAAGCCGTTGCGGCTGAGGTCGTCGTTGTAGCCGGCGTAGAAGGCCGTCCCCGGATTCGGCGTCCAGCCGAGGAGGAACTGGCCGAGCACGCGCGCGCCGAGCGTGTCGTAGTCGAGGCGGCCGCGGGCGAACAGGAAGCGCGTGAACTGGTAGGTGGTGCGCGCCGAGTAGATGTTCGAGTCGAAGGCGACGAGGCCGGTGTCGTTGCGCACGAGCCGGTTCTTGCTGAAGCTGAGCGTCATGTTGAGGTCGTTCGTCGGCCTGTAGGTCAGGTTGCCGTTCGTGTAGAGGAAGTTGCCCGCGCCCGGATCGAGCGGCGCGAAGCAGACGGGCGGCGGGTCGTCAACGTCGCAAACGCCGGCGGCCCGCGCCTCGCGCTGCGCGATGGCGACCGGGGAGACGCGCGGGTAGCGGCGGCCCGCGCCGAAGTCGAGGTCGAACTCCCCCCAGCGGTAGCCGAAGAAGTAGAAGAAGGAGAGCTGCTTGTTGAGGGTCGAGCCGCCGTAGGCGAAGACGTTCTTGCCGACGGTCGAGCGCTCCGAGTCCGGGCCGAAGAACCTGCCGGCGCGCGCCTCCACGACGACGTTGCCCGCCGCGTCGCGCGCCTCGGCGCGGCGCACCGCGCCGAACTCCTCCTCGAAGAGGCGGACGTAGTTGCCGTAGTAGCCGACGCTCAGAAAGGTCTGCCGCTGGAAGTTCATCTGGAACTGGGCCTCGTCGCCGAAGCCCTGACTGCGCCCCTGCCAGTCGAAGGTGGCGTCCGAATAGTTCGACAAGTTCCAAGAGACGAGCTTCGCCTTCGGCTTCGGCTCGGAGCTGTAGCGCACGAAGGAGCTGTGGTTGTTCGTGTTGACGCGGCGCGTGAAGCCCAGCTCGGCGCGGTAGTCGCGCGTGCGGCCGACGCCGCTCACGCTGAGATAGAGGTGGCGGCCCGAACGCTCGAAGTTGTAGGCGTAAACGAAGCCGTTGCCGGTGCGGTAGGTGCTCTCGTCCTCGAAGGGGTTGTAGAAGAAGCCGCGCGAGTGCGTGCCGAGCGCCTGAAAGCTGAGCACCGTCTGCGGGTCGAGGCGGAAGCGCGCGTCGAAGCCGCCGACGTGGTTGTGCCGCTCGATGAAGTTGTAGGTCGTGGCGAGCAGGCCGACGGAGTTCTCCTTGCCGATGTCGCGCTTGAGGCGGAGGATGCCGACGTAGGCGTTCTTGTCGAGAAACTGGTTGAAGCGATCCTCGACCGACTGCGCCTCGCGCAGCCGCGCCGCGAAGGACTCGGGCGATTCGTTCGCCCCCGGCGCGCGGCGCAGGAAGTCCAACTCCTCGCGCTTGGCGTGCCTGTCCTCTTCGGTGAAGTTGCCGGGCGCGTTGTCGGAGGCGAGCAGCAGGCCGAAGGTGTTGCGGCCCTGCTTGCCGGTCAGCTTCACGGCCGCGTCCGGATCGACGATGGTGCGCGTGTGGACGGCCGCGATCTGCGTCTGGAAGATGTCCTTGCCTTCGAGGAAGAAGGGGCGCTTCTCCTCGAAGAAGATGGGGAAGCGCTGGTTCGCGGTGTTGACGAGGGCGTCGGCCTCGACCTGCGCGAAGTCGGGGTTGAAGGCGGCATCCAGAGTGACGGTCGGCGTGATGCCGAGCTTCATCGTCAGGCCGGGATCGAGTTCGACCGGCTTGTTGACGATGCGGCCCGGATCGGTGACGCCGGGGTTGGCGTCCACGAACCACGGGCTGATCGTGCGGACGCGCCGCGAGGTCTGCGAGACCGTGAGGCTCGGGATGAGTTCGAGCGTGCGCTCGGTGGCGAGGCCTTCGAGGCCGGCGAGCTTGCCGGCCTGCGAGAGGAAGCCCGACTTGTCGCGCGAGATCGGCATCCACGAGTCCTGCTCGTTGTTGAACCGCTTGATGCGGCGGAAGAAGTGCGCCCCCCAGTTCTTGTCCTTGCCCGCCGTGTAGCGCAGCGACTTGAACGGGATCGCGATCTCGACCGTGAAGCCGGCGTCCGTCACCTCGCCCTTCGACTCCATGACGAGGTCGGGGCTGTAGTCCTCGCCCATCCCCTCGGTCAGGATGCCGTCGGCCTGCACGCCCAGCGGGTTGAAGAAGAGGGCGTAGGCCTTGCGCTGATCGTTGAAAGTGTCGAGCATCATGCCGACGTAGTCGTCTTCCCAGATGTTGTCGCGCTTCGGCACGGTCGCGCGCACCTTGCCCGGCTCGTCTTTGGCGCGGAAGGCGACGTAGAGCGTCTTGGCGTCGTAGCCGACGAGCACGTCGGTCGGCTGCGAGGGCGCGATGTTGTCGCCGGGGCGCGTCTGGTAGAAGTTCGTGAGCACGGCCGCCGACTTCCAGACCTCGTCGTCGAGCTTGCCGTCGATGACCGGCGCTTTGGCGAACTTCGGCACGCGCACCGGCGCGGCCTTCTCCGCCGGCAGCGCGATCGCTCCGGCCTTCGCGGCCGGCCCCGCCGGCTTGTCTGCGAGCTTGTCGGTCGAAGGCACGTCGGCGAGCGAGAGCGTTTCGGCCGCGGGCGTCGCGGGCGAGGCGGTGGGCGCGGGGCTGGCGGCGGGCGTCGTCGTCGGCGTGGGCGAGGGCGAACTCTTCGCGTAGGACTGTTGCGCGAAGGCGGGCGCGGAGGCGCACGAGAGCAGGAGCAGGGAGAGGAGCGACAGCGGCAGCGGTAGTTTCTTCATATGCGGGACTCCAACTTCGTCGCCGGCCGCGCCGTCTCCGCGCTCGGCCGTGGCCCGACAAGAAAGCGGGCTGTTTTCGGGACGCACTTCCCCCGGCGTCCGGGCGGGACTTGCCCGCCGGCGGACACTTCGTTTCGACTCTCGCGGCGGCTCTGCTGTGGTTGGCTTCTCGGTTCGACCGCGAAGCCGGGCCGCCCACGGCTTCGCGTCACAGGTACGAATTATGATTGCTGCGAGCTTGGGCTACGGAAACCGCGACCGATGCGGGGCCGGGCCGTGCCGCGCGCCGGGCGGACGAAGACCCACCTGCTTCTACTCCCAGAACACCCGCCGCGTTGGCTTTGTGGCAACTTTTTTCTCCGCCCGCCTCGTGAGCGCGCCGGGCCTCGCGGGCGCGGCTTCGGGAGTCAAGACGCGACGGCGCGCCGTTTTGTTTCAACATATTCCTTCGCGGACAACGCACCGCGACGGAACCTTTTTGATCGGCCTCGCGCGCCGTCAACGGAGGTGTCGGCCGAAGAATTCGAGCGTCAGCGTGTGCGGCGCGCGAGCCGCG
>DATCVD010000502.1:0-2532 GCA_036567125.1 Pyrinomonadaceae bacterium
CGCTGGCATGACGAGGAAGTAGGTCATTTCTTCCCGATCTCCTCCGCCTTGAGCGGCGTCGGAGCGCCGGGCGCTTCTGGCGCCTTCTCGTCGCCGGGCAGGATGTACTGTGCGCCTTCCCAGGGACTCAGGAAGTCGAACGGCCGGAAGTCCTGCGGCAGGCTGACGGGCTCGTAGACGACCCGCCTCTGCTCCTCGGAGTAGCGCAGCTCGACATAGCCCGTCATAGGGAAGTCCTTGCGCAGCGGATGGCCGCGGAAGCCGTAGTCGGTGAGGATCCGACGAAGGTCGTCGTTTCCGTCGAAGATCACGCCGTAGAGATCGAACACCTCGCGCTCGAGCCAGCCGGCGACGGGCCAGAGCGGGACGATCGAGGGCACCGGCGTCTCCTCGTCAGCCGAGACGCGGACTCGGATGCGATGGTTCTTCGTCAGCGACAGGAGGTGGTAGACGACCTCGAACCGCTCCGGCCGGCTCGGATAGTCGACGCCGGCAATCTCCATCAGCTGCTGATATTCGAAGCGGTCGCGGAGCGTTCGGCACACCTCGACGATGCTTTCGCGCCGAACGGTGAGCGACACCTCGCCGACGGCATCCTTCGCCTCGATCAGCGCATCGCCGAGCGCGGCCGTGACTTCGTCGATCAGGCCCTCGCGGGGCGCGATGCGGGGGGCGGAGTTGTTGGCCATATCAGCGCTCGATCGTGCCGATGCGGCGGATCTTCCGCTGCAGCTGCATGACGCCGTAAAGCAGGGCCTCCGCGGTGGGCGGACAGCCGGGGACGTAGATGTCGACCGGCACGATCCGGTCGCAGCCGCGCACCACCGAATAGCTGTAATGGTAATAGCCGCCGCCATTGGCGCAGCTGCCCATCGAGATGACGTAGCGCGGCTCCGACATCTGGTCGTAGACGCGGCGCAGCGCCGGGGCCATCTTGTTGCACAGCGTGCCGGCGACGATCATCACGTCCGACTGGCGCGGGCTCGCGCGCGGAGCGACGCCGAAGCGCTCGAGATCGTAGCGCGGCATGTTGGTGTGCATCATCTCGACCGCGCAGCAGGCGAGACCGAAGGTCATCCACCACAGCGAGCCGGTCCGCGCCCAGTTGACGAGGTCCTCGGCCGTCGTGACGAGATAGCCCTTGTTCGAGACCTCCTTGTTGAGGTCGTGCAGGAACATGTCCCGGTGCGCGGGATCGACGGTGAGCGCGACGGCGGGGGCGCGCTCCGCGGCCTCGGCCTCGGCGAACGCCTCGCCCGCCGAGTAGTTGAGCGCCTTAATGCCGAGCGCCATCGACTGGACGAGCACGGCCGCGCCGCGCAGCACGGGCAGCTTGAGCACGGGGTACTTGTCGCCCCACTTCGGCAGGGCCGCGCCGGTGTGGACAATCGTCCCGTCCTGCCTGCGCACGGCGACCGCGTAGGCGTTCGGCGTCCGCATCATCACGCCTTCGACGACCGCTTGGCCGCCCACGATCAGATCTTTTTCGTTCGCGCTCACGGTTGACTCCGGGGGAGGGCACAAAAGATTGACGCCGACGGAGTCGTCCGGTCGGTCGCGTGGGTCTTCGCGTTCGTCGTGCGCGCGAAGGCGACCGGCGCGGGGCGTCGCGTCGGCGTCAGGGTTCGGGTTGCTAAAGCTGGCTGGTGCGTGTCGGCTGCATCTTCAGAGAGTGCCGGCCGTCCGTTCGGGCCTCAGGCGTTGGACTCGGCGGTCGCCGCCTCGGCGGCAGGCTCGACCGTCTTCTTGCCGTAGCGCTTGTTGAAGCGGTCGACGCGGCCGGCCGTGTCCACGAGCTTCTGCTTGCCGGTGAAGAACGGGTGGCACTCGGAGCAGATTTCGACGTGCAGGTCGTCCTTGCGCGTCGAGCGCGTCTGGAACGTGTTGCCGCAGGCGCAGGTGACGTTGATCTGGTTGTAGTTCGGATGAATCCCTTGCTTCATTTTCTCCCCTTCACATACGGGCGCGAATTCTTCGCCCCGGTCAAACCAAGATAGTACGTTCCGGCCCGTCTAAACGTCAAGTTTTAGACGCCGCGCGGGGCCGTTTCGGTGTCTCGTCGCGCGCCGGTCAACTTTGTTGACAACGCTCAAGGCGCGTGTTACAAACCACACTGTTTCCGCCCTCTTTTGCACCTGCTGGTCGGTGAGCAAAGACTGAAATCTCAAGCCGCAGACTCCGGCCCCCGCGCCCGCTAGCGGAGGATTCCTAGAGCCGCAGTCTGGAAGAACGTCAGATTCCGATGACTGACGAGCCTGACAACACCAACACTTCGGCGGGCGACGAACCCGCGGGCGATTCGCGCGAGCGCAGCCGGCCGCGCGCCGACGACAAGTCTCCGAGTCCCGGCGGGCGTGTCGAGCGCGCCGGCACGCTGCCCGCGCCCCCGCACGACGAAGCGTCCGCGCCCACCCCGGAAAGTCAGGCCGCGCTCACGGGCAAAGCCCCGTCGGGCAGTTCTTCGAGCGGCACGACGATGCCCGCCGCCCCGTCCGGCGACGCGGACAGTCAGGCCGCGCCGGCCGCGACGCC
>DATCVD010000503.1:0-4905 GCA_036567125.1 Pyrinomonadaceae bacterium
CGGCGCGCTGCGCGCCGACGAGGCGGTCAACAGCGACGACGCGGGCGTCGCCGTCCCCGCGCTCGAAGCGGTCGTCAAACGCGATCCGAAGAACGCCGCCGCGCACGCGCGCCTGTGCGACCTGCTGCGCAAGGCCGACCCGCAGAAGTCTCTCGCGCACTGCCGCGCGGCCGCCGAGGTCGAGCCGGCGAACGCGTCATACGCCACCGGCTACGCCGCCGCGCTCGTGCAACTCCGCCGCTTCGGTGAGGCCGCCGCGATCCTGCGCCGCGTCGTCGCGGCCGAACCCGACAACTACGCGGCCCACGCCAACCTCGCCACGGCGCTCGACGAGCTGAAGCAGTACGAAGAGGCGCTCGACGAGTACAAGTGGATCGCGCGCGCGCGCCCCGAAATCGCGGTCACGCACTTCCTGATCGCGCGCGCCTACGATCTTCTGGGCGAGTACAAGCTCGCGCTCGAAGCCTACGAGACCTTCCTCGCGCGGGCCGACCCGGCGCGGAACCAGTTGGAGATCGAGAAGGTCAAGCTGCGGAAGCCGGCGCTGCTCGATCAGATCAAGCGCGGCGTCAAGCCCCGCAAGAGGTGAGGCGGGCCGGGCGGACGGTTAGCGAGGCAGTTGAGGACGGGGCGGTTCCGCAAGCGACAGAGTTAGAAACGCATCAGAGGTAGGGCAGTTGGAATCGCGTCCGGGTTAGAATCAAGTCACGGGATCGCAGAGGCAGATGATTCGCCGTCACAGCACACTCCGAACGCTCCGACTGATCGCCCTGTCGCTCGTCGCCGTCGCGGCCTGCGCGAGCGCGGCGCGGGCGCAGGACTTCGTCGTCCCGCCGCAGCCCGCGCCGCCGCCGATGCGCTACGTGCCGGAGCAGCTGCGCGCGCAGCTCGGCGCGCTCCCCAAGCCGAAGGATCGCCTGCGCCTCTCGCTCGAACTGATGGAGCAGCATCTGGCGCGCGTCGAGCAGCACACGGCGGCGCAGCGGTTCGATCCGGCCGCGTCCGACCTCGGCGTCTACCTCGCGCTGCTCGACGACGCGCTCGTCGCGCTGCGCTCGGTCGGCCGCTCGCGCGAGGGCAAGGTGGACGGCGGGACGCGCGACCTCTACAAGCGGCTTGAGCTGACGCTCAACAAGCACACGGCGCGGATCGAGTCGGTGCGCCGCGCGACGCCCGAACTCTACGCGCGCAACGTCCTCGAAGCCTTCCGCCACGCGCGCGCGCGGCGCACCGAGGCGCTCGACTCCTTCTTCGTCGATACGGTCGTCCGCCCGCCGAACGACTCGCCCGCCACGGATCAGACGAAGCGGCCGTGAAGAAGCTGTTAGCTGTTAGCGGTTGGCTATTAGCTGTTAGCTTTTAGCTTTTAGCCAGCAGCAATCAGCTCTCGGCGTTCGCTTCCACTTCGGTTTTTGGTTTTGCTAACAGCTAACAGCTAACAGCCAATGATGAAAGAACGAATCACACGCCGCGCGCCGCACGCCGTCGCCCTCTGTCTCCTGCTCTCGCTCGCGCAGACGAACGCGACCGCCGCGCAGCTGCGCAAGCGCGACCCGCTGACGCCGCAGGAGGTCGAGATGGTGCGCGACGCGCAGCAGCTCGACGCCCGCACCAACCTCTTCGTCAAGATCGCCGAGCGCCGCCTCGCCGCCATCACGGGCGGCGAGCAGCTTCAGTCGAACGCCAAGTGGGGCGAGCTGCCGAAGGGCGCGCGGGCCGACTACCTTGCCGACCTCGCCGTCATCCTCGACGAGGCCATCGAGAACGTTGACGACACGGCCTCGCGCAACCCCGACAGCCCGCAACTCGGCAAGTCGGTCAGGAAGCTGGCCGAGGCCGCGACGCGCTTCCTCGCGCAGCTCATGCCGCTGCGCGAGTCAATCGAAGGCGGCCCCGAGCGCGAATCGCTCGAACGCTCGATTGACAACCTCAACCAGATTTTGGAAGCCGTGAAGAAAGTGCCCGAGGAGAAGGACGAGAAGAAGCCGGGCAAGAAGGGCTAGAGGCGGCCGCGGACTCGGCGGCGAGAGAGAGAGGCACGCCCCCTTGCGCCGGGGGCGTGCCTCTCTCTTTCCCGACGACTTCTTTCAATCCTCGCGCCCCGCCTTCAACGCCTGCGTAGCGCGGCGGATCGCTTCACCGATGCGCTGGGCGGCTTCGCGGGCGTTGGTCGTGTTGCGGTCGTCGATGGCCTGCCGGAGATCGGGGAGCGGCTGGGCGGCGTAGCCGGTGTAGAAGCCGGGCGCGTAGATTTGGTGGCGGTACCACGCGCGCCCGCGCAGGCCGCGCGGGTCGGTGAGCGCGCGCTCGGCTGCGAGGGCGGCGTCGTTGAGTTTACGCAGCCGCGCGAGGGCGCGCGGGTGAGAGTCGTCGGCGCGCGTGCGCGCGCGCTCGGCGTCTTCGAGCAGTTCGCGGCCGCGGGCGTTGACGCGCGTGGCTTCCTCGCCCAACTCTTTAGCGGCGTCGAGCAGAGCCTTCGCGTCGAACGCGTCGTTCATGCGGCGGCGGGCGGCGGTGCGCTGCGTCTCGTTGACGAAGTCGCGGATTTGCTCGGCGTAGTCCGCGTAGTCGAACGGGAGCGCCGGGGCTTCCGCGAGGCGCAGCGCGACCGTGCCCCAGATTTGCGCGGCCGCCGTGTGGTACTCGAACTTGGGATCGCCGAATTTCGCCATCCAGTGGAACGAGTCGTAGGCCGAGTGGTAGACGCCGTAGTCGCCGCCGAAGCCCATGTCGATTGACGCCACGCCGAGGTGTTGGAGGAAGGGCGTGTAATCCGACCCGGAGCCGAGCGCGCCGATGCGGGCTTCGGCTATAGGGGCGTCAGTCCCCGATGCGTCGGCCGGCTCGGGATCGGTGCGCGCGCTCTCCTGCCACGCCTGATAGACCGACTTCCCCGTTTTGGGATCGCGCACGTCGCGCGCCGACGAGCGCACGAGTTTCCAGAGCGACGGGACTGACGACGCGCCGAAGTCCGCGCCCAAGACGGCCGCGTCCATGTTGATGTAGGCGACGGCCTTCTCCCGCAGCTCGCTCGCAAACTCCTCGGCCCACTCGGTCGAGCCGATCAAGCCCTGTTCCTCGGCGTCCCAGCTGCCGAAGATGATCGTGCGGCGCGGCCGCCAGCCCGTCTTCAACAGCTCGCCCAGCGAGCGCGCGGCTTCGAGCATCGCGGCCGAGCCGCTGTTGGGATCGACCGCGCCGAACGTCCACGCGTCGCGGTGGTTGCCGAGGATGACCCAGCGATCCGGCTCCGCCGCGCCCTCGATGCGGCCGACGACGTTCCAGATCGTCGTCTGCTTGAACTCCATGTCAGTCTTCAGGCGCGCCCGCACGTCGGCCGTGCCGCCGACGTGGTAGGCGAAGGGCAGCGCGCCCTGAAAGCCTTCGGGGCGGACGGGGCCGCGCAGCGGGGCGAGGAGCTTGCGCGCGTCGCCGTATGAGACGGGCTGGACGGGGATGCGCGGCAGGTTCGTCGCCTGCTCGCGCGAGAGCCGCGGCGTGCCGGCGATTGAGGGCGTGCCGGGCGTCAAAGGATCGCCGGGGTACTCGAAGATGTACATGACCGAGCCGCGCTGCGCAGACCACTCGGGTCGCCACGGCCCGAGCGGATACACGTCGCCGCGCGCGTAGCCGTCGTCGGCCGGATCGGAGTAGATGACGAGGCCGACCGCGCCGTTCTCCTCCGCGACCTTCGCCTTGACGCCCCGGAACGAACGGCCGTAGCGCGCGATGGCGATCTTGCCTTTCACATCGACGTTCAATTTCTTGAGCGCCTGATAGTCTTCCGGCAGGCCGTAGTTGACGTAAACGAGCGGCGCGGTCACGTCGCCCGACGCGCTGTAGCCGTTAAAGAGCGGGATGATCTTCTGGCTGGCCGAAGACGGGTCTTCGGCGACGACCGGCTCGCGCAGTGCGAGGCGCTCGCGGCGCGGCGCGAGTAGTTCGAGCACGGTCGGCGCGCGCGGCGTGGGCAGCAAGACCTGATACTCCCTCAGCTCGGCCGCGACGCCGTAGGCGCGCAGGCGGTCGCGCACGTAGAGCGCCGTCTGGTAATCTTCCGGCGTGCCGGCGACGTGCGGCTCTTTCGTCAACTGCCGCAAGTGCTCGCGCGCCTGCGCGGGCGACGGCACGGCGCGGAAACGTTCTTCGAGCCGGCGTTGCGCGGCCGCCCCCGCGGCGGTAAAACCTTCGAGCGGCGCGGCCTCAGCCGGCTGCGCGGCGGCGCGCGGCGGCGTTGCCGCGAGGACGAAGTTGGTGGTAAGAACGAGCGCGAGCGCGGCGCGGCGCGACTTCTGCGTCATCAAAGTTTGGCCCTTCTCGTTTGCGGCTGGCGGAGCGGGTGAACCGTCGGATGCGACTCAGCGTAGAATGAGTGCGCGCCGGATGACAAGCGCGGCCGCGGGAGACGGAGAACGCTGAGACAGCGCGGAAAGAATTTTATGGACAGCAGATACTACCCCGGTGTCGAGGCCGACGTGCAGCAGCTCACGGCGGAGCTGCGCCGGCTCTTCGACGACAGCGACTACGAAGTGCAGACGATGCAGGTCTCGCAGACCGCCGTGCTTCAGGCGCGGAAATCTTCGACGCTGCGCGAGCTGACGGGGCTCTCCGCCGCGCTGACGATCAAGATCACGCCCGAGCACGGCGGGACGCGCGTCGAGATCGGGATGCAGAAGTGGTTCGACAAGGCGGCGGTCGCGGCCGTCGCCGTCTTCCTCTCGGCCGGCCTGCTCGTCGCGCTGCCGGCGCTCGGCGCGTACTGGCAGTACAAGCTGACCGAGGACGCTTGGAAGATGGTCGAGGGCCACATCGCGCGCAAGGCCGGCGGGTACGTGCCGCCGATGCCCGGCCGCTGCGGGACGTGCGGCGCGGCCAACGTCTCGGCCTCGGCCTACTGCGCCGCGT
>DATCVD010000504.1:0-2256 GCA_036567125.1 Pyrinomonadaceae bacterium
GGCGGGAAGAACGGCGGCCCGAAAGGGGGTGTGAAGTAATGAGCAGCGCCATCGAACGCCCCCTCTTCTTCGAGAGCCAAATCCTCGGCGCGGCCGACCTGACCGCCACGGTCGAGCACAGCCGCGGGCAGGAGGCGCGCCACAACCGCTACTCGCACCTGTGGGGCATCGCCTCCGGGCTGGAGCTGAGCGGGGAAGACGACGAGGAGGGCGGCGAGCCGTTCAAGCGGATCACGCTCTCGGCCGGCGTCGCCATCGACGGCACGGGCCGCGAGATCGTCGTCCCGCGGCCGGAGCCGCTCAGCGAAAACACGTTCTCGCAGTTGCAGCTCACGGCCGGCTCGAAGCCCGAGGACTGGTACGCGGTCTTCCTCGTCGGCAAGGATCAGGCGGCGCAGCAGCAGGCGATGGCGACCGGCGCGTGCAACACCTCGGCCGCCTCGCGCAAGGTCGAGGGCTACGAGGTGACCTTCCGGCGGGCCGGCGAGGCGCGCACCCTCGACGATCAGAGCGCGGGCGCGGTCTCGGACGGGCCGGGCGGCGGCGGGTGGAAAATCCTGCTCGGCTACGTGCAGGTGAACGCGAGCGGGGAGAGGTTCACGGCCTTCGAGTCCGAGGTCGGCGGCGTCGGCCGCAAGTACGTCGGCGTGCAGGCCGACGAGGTGGCGGCGCGCAGCGGGTCGCTGAAGCTGCGCACGCGGACGGCCGCGCAGGCGAACAAGCCGGCCCTCATCCTCGACGAGACCGACGACGGGCTGCTCCAGTTCGGCTCGCTCGACGCGCGCGCGCGCCTCGTGCCGGTCTTCACCGTCGACGCGCAGGGTAACGTCACGGCCGAGGGAAAGATCAAGGGCGCGCTGACGACCGGCACCGTCCAGATCGAATCGGGCATCGCGACGGACGGGATGATCCTTCCGCTGCCGCCGGGGATCACCGAGAAGCAGGTCGCCGACGGGGAGGCCATCGTCCAGACGCAGGTGGCCGTGCGCCTGACGGGCGAGACGAGGCCGCCGGGCAACGCGAACTTCGCGGAGCACTGGGGCGTCTGCCCGCTCGAAGCGTGGGTGGACGACGAGCGGCGGCTGCACTGCATGGTGCGCTGGTTCCGACTCATCCCCGAAACGCCCGCCGCCATCGAGGATCATCCGGGCGCTTGCAGCTACGTCGTCCTCGCCTCGGTGAAGGAGAAGTAGGCATGAGCGGCAAAATGCAGGTCGTCTTCGCTAAGCAGACCGGCCACGTGCTGACGGCGTTCACGCGCACGGCCGATCCGGAGGGGAAGGTCAAAGTCGGCGAGTCGGGCGGCGGCCTGCTCGTCCGCCACCTGAGGTCTGTGACGACGGCGTCGCAGTCGATCATGCCGGGGCTGCTCTCGCTGACGGCGACCGTGCCGGCCGAAGCGTTGGACTCGGCGGTCGTCGATTTCCACCCGGCGGTCTTCGTCGCGCCGCGCAGGTTCGTGGTCGGCGGCGGCGAAGTGGCCGAGCTGGGCGCGAACACGGTCGATCTCGGAACCGCCAAACCGCTGCCGGTGCCGCCGCTGCCGCCCGCGACGAACCACTCGCCGCTCGTCAACCTCAACACCGTCCGGGCCACCGTGCAGATCGAGAGCGCCGCGACGGAAGACAAGGGCGTGTGTATCGTCTTGCAGGAGGCGGCCCCGTCGCCCGGCGACGAGATCGAGCGCAGGATAGCGCAGGGCGCGATCCCGCAAGGCGAGCACTTCGTGTCGCTCGATTGGAAGACGAGTCCCGACGGCTCGCCGGCCTCCGTCTCCGGCGGGCGGGGCTACACGCTGTTCGTCCTGATCGCAGGCTACCAGCCCCTCTTCGGTGTCGCGTTGCTGTAGGCGCGCCTCGCGGGCCATGGTCGAAGTCGTCATCCACCGGTGTACCCTGCGCGTCGTGCGGCGCGGCGGCTGGGGCTGGGGGCCGGAGCCGCGCAAGCTGCTGCAAGGCGCGCTCAACGCGCTGCCCGGCTTAATCGCGCGCCAACTCGGCCAGCTCTGGCCCGACGGCTGCGAGCGCGACTTCGCCGCGCCGATCTCGATCCGAGTCCCGCTGAGCATGGGCGAACTGCTGGCCGCCGCGGCCGAAGCCTCAGGCCCGGACGCGCCCGCGAGCTCGCCGCTCATGCTGTCGCTCGGCGCGCGCATCGGCTCCGCCGCGCGCGAGGCTTTCCTCGCGGGTCAAGTTGAAACTGTAACAAGTCCCGAACCCGAAACGCGGCCGCGCGCCGCGACGCGCGTCGGCCTTG
>DATCVD010000505.1:0-4555 GCA_036567125.1 Pyrinomonadaceae bacterium
TGCGCCGCGCGCGGGACGTGGCGGCGAGCGCGGCGCGCACCTACCGCGTGCGGCTCCGGGCCGAGTTCTACCTGCCGCTCTACGTCAAGACGCCCGGCGGCACGCTCGACGGGATCGAGTTCGAGTGCTTCCCCTACAACGACGCGAACCCGCCCGCGAACTACCCGAAGACGCCGGCCGAGTTCCCCGACTACCTCAAGGCGGTGCTCAAGAAGGTGTGGCTCGTGCCCGCGCCGAACTACCCGTTCCCCGACGGCGTCTTCGTCCTGCGCGGGGCCGTGGTGAGGGCGGGCACGGGCGAGCCGGTCGCGGGCGCGGAGGTGAGCTGGGGCAATCGGGAGAAGGTGCTGACTGCGGAAAAGGGGGCGTTCGGTCTGCCGCTGCGGGTCACGAAGAAGGAGCACGTCACCGATCCCCAAAAGATCGACGCGCGCGACCCGCGCACGAGTCACGAGGGAACGATAAGCATCATCGTCCCCCAAGCCGTGGGAACCAACCAGACAATCACTGTCTCTTGAGAGGATGAAACAATGCCTGAATACCTAAGTCCCGGTGTGTACGTTGAAGAGGTGGACGCGGGGCCGAAGCCGATCGAAGGCGTCAGCACGAGCACCGTCGGCGCTGTCGGGGTGACGGCCCTCGGCCCGACCTCCGGGCCGCCCGAGCTGGTCACGAGCTTCGCGGAGTTCCAACGCAAGTTCGGCGGCTTCCTGCCCGAGCCGGACAACAACATCGTCAACAACTGGGCGTTGGACGACGCGAACGGCGGCCGCTACTGGCACTTCCCCCTCGCCGTCAAAGGCTTCTTCGACAACGGCGGGCAGCGCATCTACATCAAGCGCGTCTTCAGCAGCGGCGCGAGGGCGTCGCGCGCCAGCCTCGGCCGGGGGCTGGTCAGCGAGATCGAGAAGGACACGGTCGCCAACGCCACCCGGCTGACGCTGCGACACCTGATCGGGATCGCCGTGAACCGCGACGGCGCGGCCGTCAGCCTGCGCATCTTCCGCGGCGACAACAACACCGAGGTCGGCGGCCCTTACGGCGTGGCCGCCTACGACACCCAGACCCACGAGGTGACGCTCAGCGCCGCCGTCCCCTCGGCGCTGTCGGCCAAGCGCGGCGACTTCGTGCAGGTCTTCGACCGCACCGCCGCGCCGGTCGCCGACCCCGACGCCACGCTGAGAATCTCGGCCAAGTCGAGGGGCAAGTGGGGCGACGCGCTGAGCGTGCGCGTGCGCCCGGTCGTCGGCGCGACCTACCGGATTCTGCACGGTCAGGTGGTCGGCGGCGCGCAGACCAGAACCCGGATCGGGAGGGAGGCCGCCGCCGGGCAGACCACCATCGAGGTGGACGCCGTGACGGGCCTCGCCAACAACGACCGCGTCCTCATCGACAACCGCGAGTACACCATCACCAACGTCGCGGCCGACCCGACGACCACCCTCGACGCGGCGGCCGCGGCGACCGACACGCAGCTCACGCTCGCCAACGCGGCCGCCTTCAGCGACGGTGACCGCGTGCTGATCGAAGGCGACGAGTACGAGGTCACGGCGAGGGCCGGCGACACCATCGACATCGATCCGGCCGTCCCGGCCGGCGCGGCGTGGCCCGCCGGAACCGAGGTGCGGCGGCTGCCCCGAACCTTCGACATCAGCCCGGCCGTCCCGGCCGGCGCGACGTGGCCCGTCGGGGCCTCAGTCCTGCGCCTCCGGCGCGCGAACGACATGGGGACGCCCGCGCCGACGATCAACGTGTGGGGGGCTTCGAGCCTCTACAAGGGGGCCATCGTCGAACTCGACAACGGGCGCGACAAAGAGATCTTCACCGTCGCCGGCGTGGCGGGCGACGTGGTCACGCTCTCCGGCAACCTGACCCAGCAGTACTACGAGGGGCACGTCCTGCGCGTCGTCGAGGCGGAGGTCTCGGCGCGCTACGCCCCGGAGGGCGCGGCCCCGACCGAGGAGACTTTCGGCAACCTGCGGCTGGCGAGGGACGGCAGCCTGAGCAGTCTGGTGAACAACGTGCAGGCCCAGTCCGCGCTCGTCGAGGTGGCGGAAGGCGACGCCTACTCGGCGACCTCGCTGGCCGACTTCCCGGCCGCGCCGGGCGGCGGCTGGGAGTCGATGGGCGGCGGCGACGACGACGAGGACGGCCTGACCTCGGACGACTTCGTCGGCGTGGACGCGGGCAGCGGCAAGCGCACCGGCATCCAGTCGCTCGAAGACGTGGACGAGATTTCGATCTGCATCGCGCCCGGCATCTGGGCGGCGAACGTCCACTCGGCGCTCATCCAGCACTGCGAAATCCTGAAGGATCGCTTCGCCATCCTCGACCCGAAGGACGGGCTGAGCATCGCCGGCATCCGCGCCTTCCGCGAGCCGCTCGACACGAAGTACGCCGCGCTCTACTACCCGTGGGTCGAGGTGCGCGATCCGTCCGTGCGGCGCAACGTCGTCGTCGCGCCGTCGGGCCACATGGCCGGCCTCTACGCCCGCGTGGACGTGGAGCGCGGCGTCCACAAGGCCCCGGCCAACGAGGTGGTCCGCGGCATCACGAAGATCGCGCAGGAGGTGACGAAGCGCGAGCAGGACATGCTCAACCCGCGCAACATCAACGCCCTGCGGTTCTTCCCCGGCCGCGGCAACCGCGTCTGGGGCGCGCGCGTCGTCACGAGCGACAGCGCGTGGAAGTACATCAACGTCCGCCGCCTCTTCATCTTCGTCGAGGAGTCGATCGACGAGGGCACGCAGTGGGTCGTCTTCGAGCCGAACGACGAGCCGCTGTGGGCGCGCGTGCGCGCGACCGTCACCAACTTCCTGACCACCGTCTGGCGCAACGGCGCGCTGCAAGGCGCGAAGCCCGACGAGGCCTTCTTCGTCAAGTGCGACCGCACGACGATGACGCAGGACGACATCGACAACGGCCGGCTGATCTGCCTCGTCGGCATCGCGCCCGTCAAGCCGGCGGAGTTCGTGATCTTCCGCATCCAGCAGAAGACGCTCGAAAACAAGGCCGGCTAGTCGAGGCCAGTTAGCCGCGGGCCGGCCGGCCGTCGCGCGCGCGCGGCCCGGCGCGGCCCCGACCAGAGAGGACAACTATGCCCGTAATCAGAGAAGACCCGTACGCCGGTTACAACTTCGAGGTCACGATCACCGGCGTCAGTCAGGACGGCAAGGCGGTCAAGGGTTCGTTCGCCGAGGTCTCCGGGCTGGAGGCCGCGATGGACCCGATCGAGTACCGCAACGGCAGCGAGGACATCACCGTGCGCAAGCTGCCCGGCCTGAAGAAGTTCACCAACATCACGCTCAAGCGCGGCATCACCGGCGATCTGGAGTTCTGGAACTGGATCGTGCAGGGGATGAACGGGACGATCTTCCGCACCGAAGGCTCGATCCTCCTGCTCAACGAGAGCCGGCAGGAGGTGATGCGGTGGAACTTCAGGCGGGCGTGGGTCTGCAAGTTCACCGGGCCGGGCCTCAACGCCAAGAACAACGAGGTCGCCATGGAGACGGTCGAGATCTGCCACGAGGGCCTCGCCGTCGACGGGCAGACCGGATGAGAGCCGCGCCCCAAGTCCCCGGCCTCTACTTCACGGCCGCGCCCCCGCCGCCCGCAGCCTCGCCGCTGCGCTCGGACGTGGCCGGCTTCGTCGGGCGCACGCGCCGCGGCCCCGTCGGCGTCCCCGTCCGGGTCGAGGGCTGGCGCGCCTACCTGCGCGAGTTCGGCGGGCTGGCCGCCGACGCCGTGATGACGTATGCCGTGCGCGGCTACTTCGAGAACGAGGGTCAGGTCGCGCACGTCATCCGCATCTGCGGCCCGTCGGCGAAACGGGCGAAGGCGCGTTGGAAGGTCGGCAGCATCGATAAGGACGGGCGGTGGGCCGAAAATTCGCCGGCCGGGTTCGAGCACACGGGCTATCAGATTAGGGCCGTCAGCCCCGGCGCGTGGGCCAACGACACCCGCGTCTCGATCAACTACCGTCGGCGCGGCGCATCGGGAAGCCCCGAACTGGATTTTGTGATCAGTGTCCCGAACGAGCCGACCCAATACTTCGCTGGGCTGCCGCTCAACCCCGACCGCACACAGCGTGCGGAGCGCCAGTCGAACACCTTCGGGCGGCTGGCTACCTCCGGCTCGCAGTTCATACAACTGGTCCCGAAAGGCCCGCAGCTGCATCCTCGCGCGCCGACCGAAGGGCCACACGCGATGAGTTGGGAGCTGACTTTGAGCGGCGGTCGGGACGCCAGACCCGGCGAGTCGCCCGGCAAGCGGCCGTACATGAGCGCCATCACGCAGCTCGGTGACATCGGCGAAGTCGCGCTCGTCGCCGTGCCGGGGCTCTACGACGACATCCGGGGCACGCCCGACTCGGCGGCCGAGCAGCAGGAGGTGCTCGCCGCTTTGATCGAGCAGGCCGAGCAGCTCCGCGACCGGCTCGTCCTCGTGGACGTGCGCACCGACGACGAGCGCGCGGCCGGCGACCTCGCCATCAAGGAGGTCGAGAAGACGCTGGCGTGGGTCGACTCGCTGCGCCGCGCGGCCGGCGACCGGGCGG
>DATCVD010000506.1:0-2794 GCA_036567125.1 Pyrinomonadaceae bacterium
GGCGGGCGGCCGACGCGACGCGCCGGTCGCCTGCGCGGCCGTCCCGCCTACTTCTGGGTGACGATCACGTTCGGCGTCGTGCTCGTCGGCTACTACGCCTTCGCCTTCACGACGCTCTACCGCTTCCACGGCGTCACGAAAGACCCCGGCTTCGGCTACGGCTACTGGAGTGAGGACGAGTGGCGCGTCGCGGGACTCAGGCCCGGCAGCGAGGCCGAGCGCGTGCTGCGCGTGGGCGACCGCATCGTCGCCTTCGACGGCGACCGGCGCATCAAGGTCACGGGGCCGTGGCTGCGCCTGCGCGCGCTCGAACCCGGCCGGCCGTTCCGCCTGACGGTCGAGCGCGACGGCCGGGAGCTTGAGTTCACGCTCTCCGCCCCGCTCGCGCACTGGTCGTCGCCGCCGACGGGCGTCAACCTCCTCGCCTGCTTCGTCAGCCTCGTCTACTTCGCGCTCGCGCTCACGCTCGGCCTCCTGAAGCCCGATCTGCCGGCCGCGCGCCTCGCCTCGCTCGCGGCCTTCTTTCAGGCGCTCTACATCGTCAACCCGCTGCTCCAGTACGCCGACGGCGACGGCTTCCTGCGCGGCTGGCAGGAACTCGTCTACTTCGGCGCTTACTTCTTCCACCCGCTCGACGTGGCGCTCGCCTACCACTTCTTCTACCGCTTCCCGCCGGGCGTGCGCGGCGGCCGCTTCTGGTCGGCCCTCGCCGTCGTGCTCTACGCGCTCGCCGCCGCGCTCGCCGTCTGCCTGCGCTGGCGCGAGTTCGCCACCGTGCAGGGCGTGGACACAGCCGTCCGGATGTTCTACGAGCACGGCCCGCTCTTCACGCAGCTGTTCCGGATCGAGGATCAACTGCTCGCCCTGGTCTTCGTCTCGATCTTCGCCGTCGTCGTGCGCAACTACCGCGTCGTGCGCGACAGCGATCAACTCCGCCGCCTGCGCATCGTCACCTACGCGGCCATCGCCTACGCGCTGCCCCCCGCCTTCGCGCTGACCGCCGGACAGTATTACGGGAGCATCGGCGGCCCGCCCTCGCCGGCCGCGCAAATCGCCTTTAGCGTCGCCATCGGACTCCACCGGCTGACCCACCTGCTGATGCCGCTCGTCATCGGCTACGCCATCGTCCGCCACCGCGTCTTCGACATCAACGTCGTCGTCCGCCGCGGCCTCGGCTACCTGCTCGCGCGCAACGCCCTGCGCGTCGTGTTCGCGCTGCCCGTCGTCGCGCTCGCCCTGACGATCCTCTCGAACCCGCACCGCACGCTGGCCGAGATACTGTTCCGCAACTCGGTCTTCTTCTACCTGCTCGTCGCCGCCACGGCCGCGACGACCTTGAAGTACCGGCACCGGCTGACCGCGTGGCTCGACCGCAAGTTCTTCCGCGAGTCTTACGACCGCGAGCAGATTCTGCTCTCGCTCGCCGCGCGCGTGCAGACCTGCGACTCGCTCGAAGAGCTCTCGCACCTTGTGAGCCGTCAGGTCGAGGCCGCGCTCCACCCCAAGGCGCTGCGCATCTTCTACCAGTCGGGCGAGGATCGCGGGCTGACGCTCGGCTACACCTCCTCGGTGCGCGAGGAAGACGGCGCGGCGCGCGGCATCCCCGAAGACTCGCCCCTCCTCGGCCTCCTCGCGCGCGAGGGCAACTCGGCGCACGACTACACGACCCTGCGCCGGCGCGGGCTGCCGCGCAACGAGCGCGCGTGGCTCGACGCGCTCGGCGTCGATCTCGTCGTGCCGATTGCGGCGGCCGAGGCGCGCACGCCCGCCGGCCTGTTCCTGCTCGGCGAGCGCCTGTCCGAAGAACCCTACTCGCCCTCGGATCGGAGGCTGCTCGAAGGGATCGCGGCGCAGCTGAGCGTCGCCTGCGAAAACCTCCGGCTGCGCGAGCGGATGGACAGGGAGCAGAAGCTGCGGCGCGACGTGCTCGCCCGCCTCGACGGCCGCCGCGTCAACCTCATGCGCGAGTGCCCGGCCTGCGGCGACTGCTTCGACGCGCACGTCGAGACGTGCCCGCGCGACCGCCGCGAGACGGAGCCGACGCTCCCCGTCGAGCGCACGGTTGACGGCAAGTACCGGCTCGAAAAACTCTTGGGCCGCGGCGGCATGGGCGCGGTCTACGAGGCGACCGATCTCCGGCTCTCGCGCCGCGTCGCCGTCAAGATCATGATCGGGAGCCTGTTCGGCGACGCGCGCGCCCTGCGCCGCTTCCAGCGCGAGGCGCGCACGAGCGCGAACCTCTCGCACCCGAACGTCGTCTCGGTCTTCGACTACGGCGCGCTGCCCGCCGGCGGCGCGTACCTGGTCATGGAGCTGGCGCGCGGCACGACCCTGCGCGAAGAACTCGACCGCGCCGCGCGGCTCTCGCCCGCCGACTGCGCCGAAGTCTTCGGCCAGATGCTCGACGGCATCGGCGCCGCGCACCGCGCCGGGATCGTCCACCGCGATCTCAAACCCGACAACGTGCTCGTCGCGCGCGCGGGTGATTCGGTCAGCGTCAGGCTGCTCGACTTCGGCATCGCCAAGAGCCGCGTGGCCGACCTCGCCGACTCGGCGACGCACACGCTGCCCGGAACCGTGCTCGGCACGCTCGGCTACATGCCGCCCGAACAGCTCGCCGGCGCGGGGGCCGACGAGCGCAGCGACCTGTTCGCCGTCGGCGTGATGCTCCACGAGTCGCTGGCCGGCGAGCGACCCTTCAAAGGCCGCACGCTGCTCGAACTGCTCCACGCCATGCACCAGACGCGCCCCGCGCTCCCCCCCGAACTCGCCGCCTGCGACGCGCTCGCCCGCG
>DATCVD010000507.1:0-6762 GCA_036567125.1 Pyrinomonadaceae bacterium
CGCCGGGTCCCAGGCGCGGTCCACGTAGTACGACGGGAGGTTGCGGAAGGCGTTGAGCTCGAGGTAGCGCAGGCGGGCGTCGGGGCAGGCGTCGCGGCCGGCGTCGCAGGCTCGGCCGGCCGATTCTGCCTCGGCCGGGGAATCCCCACCCGCCTCTGCCCGGCGATCTCGGACTGGGTGAAGGCGAGCGTCAAGACCGCGAGGCAAACCGCTTGGGCCAGTCTTCTCATCGTCATTCCTCCTTCAACGCGTTTTCAGAGTTCGCCCCCGCCCGTTCTCGGCCCACAGGTTTTATCCCGCCCCGCGTAAAAAAACAACCTTCTTCCGGAGCGGTGTCGAGGTCGTAACGCCCGGCACCACCCGCCGCGCATTCAACTCGCGTACGGCCAAGTCCTCGGTCAAAGCCGGGCCAACCCGCGGCCGGGTGCGCGCCGCCGTAAGGCCCGCCCCTGCGCGTGGCGTTGAGGACTTACCACGCACCTCGGAGGCCGGGCGCGCGGGCAATGATTAATCGACTATCGTGAACCCCGGCACGGCCTCTTTCTCCACGTAGCCCGCGTGATACATGTCCATGAATACAGTCACTTCATCTTTCCCATCGCACTTCACCCGGTACCCGTCGAGGATGTTCCCGTACGGCCCCACGCCGAAACTACCGATGCGCGAAAACTCGGGCCGCTTCCCGTCAGCGCAGCGCAGGCGGCTCAAATACTGCCGCTCGCCCCTCGGGTTTTCACAGCGAACGGGGTTGGTCTGCGTGCCCAGCGCGCCGGACACCTTCTTGTCCGACCCCTCCTTCTTCTCCCCTTCGCCCTTCTGCTTTTCACTTTGGTCTTGCCGCGCCAAGGCGGACTGCGGCCCCCCGGCACGGCTATTACCGAAGGCCACCGACGCCAGCACCACTAGGATTACGAGGTACCTCTTCTTCACGCTGTTTCTCCTTTCCGACTTGGAGCGCACGAGAGCCGAAACCACCCGAGTTCCCGACGAAAGACCCGCTCACAGCGCGTCCGGTTGAATGAGTTGTTAGGCGGCGGACTTCCCCTAACGACATCCAATTACAGAAAACTTGTTACGCCTCTCAAGGCAAACGCAGGCGCGTTTCGGCAATAACCCTGCCGTCTCGATCCAAGGTGCGGAGCCAGAATCTCCCGGCCGGGAGCATCAGCACTTTACGATCATTCGGCTCCTCGATAATCACTTGGTCAACCGGCACGGCCGACGCGCGCTCCCCTGCTCTGAACGCCTGCACGAGCCGCATCCCGCGCCCGCCCAAAAGTCTGGCGGGGATCGGGGCGCGCTTCCTGCCCAGCGTTTGTACCATCCAATCGGGACGCCCGTCTTCTATCTTGAGACGCGGCCAGAATACATAAGCGTCGAACGAGTCCGAGCCTAGCAAGCGGCCTTCGCCTCTGTTCACGAAGACCGTCGGCCGTCTGACAAGGCCGCGCGAAGTGGCGAAACGATAAAGGGGATCTTCCTCCTCGGGGGTCAGCCGCTGGCTCATCCGCGGGGCGTATAACGTCAGCGGGTTGACGCCGGTGAGGCGCTTGAGCACCGACGCCATCGGCGTCCACCCGTCCTGCGCGGTCTCCTCGGAGGCGTGCCCTCTCCCGGCCAAGACGAGCACCTTCGCGCGCGGGTCGAGGTCGAACGTCCGGGCTTTAATGTTTTCGGCCTGCGTCCGGTCGCGGAAGCTCTCGTCGCCGCTCGGGCCGCGCTCCTTCGTGTCGTAAGCGATCAGCCGGTAGCCCATGTCCTTCGCGACGCGCACCGCGGAGGAGAAGACCGGATCAAGGAGGTAGTAGCCCGAGTGGTAATCCGGAGTCCTGAACTCGGGGCTCATCACTTTGTCCTCGAAGGCCTCGGCCGCGAGGTAGCGATACCCCTGACGCCACAGCACGCGCAGCAAAGGCTCGTAGAGGGAACGCGTCTGCGGTAAGTGATGCTCCTCACCGAAAACGACGAGGCGGGTCTTTCGGGCCTCGCGCTCGATGACGCCGAGGGCGCTTTCAGGTTTGTACGACGCGGGGATCGGGGTTTCCACGCCCGGCGCTTTCCTCCGCAACATCGGCAGGCTCATCGCCTCCACGCCGGCAAGCGGGAAGCCTAAGAACTCTTCGAAGTTAAAGCGTACCTCCCGATAGACGCCCGCGAAAATCTTGGACTTCAGATACTGCGGCTCAAGATCGAGCATCGCGGCATAGGTGGCTAGCGGATTCCCCGCCTCTAATGCTTCTTTCCTTAGCAGTCCGGGGAAGACAAGTGTTTCCTCTTGAGGAACCCGATTCCCGGGAGTGCCCCCGCCCCTGAAAGGCCCATGCAACCGCGTGCGCCCGGCTTTAGCCCCGCCGGGCTTTTGCCGGGCTAAAACGATTTGAGGCGCTAGACAGACAATCAACGCCAGAGAAAGTTTAGCTCTCATATCTCGCGCGACCGTTATAGTGGTTTGCTCACGTCCTGACAGACGCCTGACGCCCGGCATCACGCGCCGCGCGGGCCGCCGCCACGGCCGAGTTCTCGACGACATCCGACCCGATTCGCGGTCGGGTGCAGGCCGTTGTCAGGCGCGGCGGAAGATGCCGGACACTATCGTCGCCACATGGTAAGTCAAGACCTCCACGGCCGCCAAAATCGTGAGGGGCGGGCGCGACGTACTAAAGACCTCCGAGTGTATGAAACGATACAGCCAAAAGTCACTCGTCGCTGCCACGGGCCATAGGTCGAGGAGGCAAAGCGGGCGTTTTCAGCCACGCGGCCGGCCAAGACCCAACCGCCAACAGATATTCGTAACCGCAAATCGCCGAATTACTCCTTATGGACTAGCTAGCCATAGCTCGGCTATCATCGGAGCCTTAGAGCCTATCAGCGGATCGGGCGCGCGCCGCGCCGGCTATTAGCAGGTCGGGTAAAGCTCCTTGAAGTAAGGGAGCGTTCGACCGGGCGGCTTACACAATCGTGGGGGCATGAGACATCGTCGGTTCCTCATCAAGCTGAGCCGGCGTGTCGGGGGTTTCAGTCTGCGCCGCCCGTGGGAAGCTTCGGAGCCGGGTGTCGGCCCCGATCTTTTCACCTCGGAGGGCGGGCACGTCTGTTCGGACTGAGGTCGCGAGGCCGCTCCCGAGTTGACGGCCCCGCTCGATCTCGCCAAAGCGGCCGAGCACTATACCGCCGACATCTTCGAGTCGGCTGATCGCCCCGCCCCCGCTGACTTGGAGCAGGCGAACCGTTCAGACATTCCCGCGCTCGGATCGCGGCGGAGGCGGCTCCGCCGGCACACCCATGACGGTTGCGTGAAATGAGGATTTTGCAGGTATGCTCCGTGACCACGTTCGGCGGCGGCGAACGGCACTTAGCAGACCTCTCTCACGCCTTGGCCGATCTCGGGCACGAAGTCTACGCCGCGTCGGTTCCCGGCTCCCCGCTGTGGGACGAATTGTCGTTCCTGACCGAAGGAAGCACCTTGGCGTTGAGCCGGCGCAACTACGTGAAGAACCTGACGGGCCTCGCCGGGTTCGTGCGCGCGCACGGTATTGAGGTAGTCCACGCGCACGCGGCAAGGGATTACCACTTGGCGGCGCTGGCCGTGAGACTGGCGTCGCGCGGCCGGCTCGTGCTCACGCGCCACGCGCTCTTCCCCATGCGGGGGATTAACAGACACCTCCTGAGGGGCGTCGGCCGCGTGATAGCGGTCTCTCAGGCCGTGGCGGAGAGCCTACGACGCAGCGGCGTCGTCGAGTCTTCAAAGATAACCGTCGTCCACAACGGAATCGACACCGCACGTTTCGCCCCGCCGGTCGCCGCCGCTTGTGCCAGCGGCGGCGACCTTCCCGTCCTTGTGGGGACGGTGGGACACCTCGCGCCAATCAAAGGTCATGACGTTTTCGTGCGCGCCGCCGCGCTGGTCGCCGCGCGCCGCCGGGGGGTGCGTTTCGTCGTCATCGGCGAGGACAAGTCTCCCCAGATGGGCCACCGGAAATTCTTAGAGGGCTTGGTGGCCGAACTCGGCCTGAGCGGGAGCGTCCGGATGCCGGGCTGGCGGGACGACATTCCCGGCCTGCTCTCGTCCCTCACGTTGTTCGTCTCCGCGGCGCGCTCCGAGCCGTTCGGCCTATCCATTGTGGAGGCAATGGCGGCCGGGCTGCCGGTCGTCGCGGCGGCGTCCGAGGGGGCCTCGGAAATCATCGAGGACGGGCTGAGCGGGAAACTGGTGCCCGTCGGCGACCCCGAGTCGTTAGCCGCGGCCATCGACGATCTACTGGACGACCCTGTCGAGCGTTCGCGCCTCGGGCGCAACGCCCTGCGCGCGGCGCGCGAGCGCTACTCCCTCGCGCGGATGGCGAGCGACACGGAGCGGGTTTACCGCGAAGTGCTGGCGGGCGCATGACTGAAGCAAACTGTCACGTATCGGGTTGCAGGCCGCAATGATGGATAAGAACCAACCTGTCATCGCCGAGAACACTTCCAAAAACACCCACAACGTGGTGGCGGAGCTGTTAGGCGAGGGCGCTGATTATAAAGTCGTACTGGACTTGCCTTGCGGCGAGGGGGCTTTTTCGAAGCGGATGCTTGAGAGGGGGGCGGACGTTTTCTCCGCCGACTGCCTGAACATCCTTAAAATACCTCACCCGCAGTTCTCACTCGTCGACATGAACGAGAGGCTCCCGTACGCCGACGCCATGTTTGACGCAGTGGTGTGCATCGACGGCATTGAACACATCGAAAGGCCGTTCGACTTCATCAAGGAGTGTCGGAGGATCATCCGGACAGGCGGGGTGCTGATCGTCTCCACGCCCAACCTCACGGCCTTACGTTCGAGGTGGCGTTATCTGCTGACCGGCTTTCATCAGGGGGAGAAGAGCCCTTTAGACGAATCCCGCTACACGCCTTATCACCACCTCAGCCTAGTGTCCTTTCCCGAGCTGCGCTACCGGCTGCACGCCAACGGTTTCAGGGTGGCGGCCGTCAGGACGAACCGCGTCAAGCTGGTCAGTTGGCTCTACGCCGTCCTAACCCCGCTCGCCTACCTCATGACGGTCTTGGCGTTTAATAAAGAGGAGAAGGACGTGCGCGTGCGCGAGCAGAACAGGGAAATAGTGAAGCAGTTGTTCACGGTTCCGGTGCTCTTCGGGGAGACACTAATCGTTAAGGCAACGCGCACCGGCCCCCCGGCCGACTGAATGAACAGTGCGGAAATGATGAAGGACGGCCGTGTGAGGCTCTAGCGGCGGCCGCGTGGCAGGCCCGCGAAGCTCCCGCGCAGGGTGAGCGGTGCCGGCGGCCACTCGATGGCCCTCCCCGTCTCGGAGTTCTCGCAGGCGGCCAGCTCGACGAGGAAGCTGCCGTCGAGTTCGCCGGAGTCTGCCCGCGCGGCGGCGTGGAGGTGGCCGGTGGCACGATCCGCGGGCCGGCAGCGGAGGCTGCGCTGCCTCTCCGCGAGCCTAATCGGGAACGCGAGGCGCGTCGCTGAAGTGATGCGCCCTTCGCCGTCGGCCTCGATCAAGAGCTCCCAGCCGTCGGCGCGCAGCTCGATGCGGTCGTGCCCGACGCTGCCGACCTGTGCGCCGCTGCTCGCGTGGTTGAACCCCAGCTCGCTGGGGGTGCCGTCGAGCCGGGCCACGAGCCATTCGGGGAGGATCCCAAAGAGGGGCCGGGCGGAGCGGGGCATGACGACGCGCGCCTCGAACGACGGGCCTCGGGAAGACTCTGAGACGCTCGCCCCAGCCGGCTCGTCCGACCCGCCCGGCCGCGAGACGAGCCAGACGAGGCAGGCGAGCGAGGCCAGCGCGACGACGATCAGCGATGCCTTCATGCGCGTCTTCATGGCACGCATGATCGCCGCGGATCGTGGAGGCGGTCAATCGACGGAGGGGCCGGGAGATGGATCAATTCAGCGGCATTGCGCCTTTGGAAGTAATAAGTTGCCGAGGCGGCAAAGAATTGCTTCCAGTCACGGTCTCGTAGGTAAGATCGCGCGGGCGCTTCAGCGGCCGACGTATTCCCAGTGCCACGGCTCGTAGTAGTAGGGGCGGAAGCCGAAAGATTCGGCGTGGCGGACGAGCCAGCGGTAGGCTTTGGTCTGCGTTTGCAGCAGGCGGTTGTCGTCCTTCGTGCTGACTGGGTCGTAGCCGCCGACGTAGAGGTCGAGCGCGCGGCCGGTGAAGTGCGGGCTGTTGCGCGCAAGCCCGGCGCGGCCCGACGAGGGGTCGGCGCGGCGCAGTCGCTCCTGATACTCGCGCGAGCGGTAGGCCGAGACGATCTTGAAGAACTTCTCGGACTCGTCCAACTCGCCGTCGGGCCGCACGCGCAGGCCCAACGACGGGTCGGCCGCCGCCGCGGCGAGCATCCGCCGGTAGGCCGCGTAGGTCGTGCGCTCGACTTGGCGCATCTCGGCGGCGCGGCCCGGGTCCCAGAACTCCGCGGCCGAGACCGTGACCAGCTCGTCGGGGCGCGGGTACGCGCTCGAACCCAGCCGGCGCGACTGCCACGTCTGCACCATCCGCATCCACGTCGCGCGGTCGAGCACGCCCGTCGCAGGCTGCCCCGCCGCCTTCTGCCAGCGCGCGACGGCGCGCGCGAACTCGTCGGGCGTGGCTTCGGTCTCGACGCCGAGCGTGCGCGCGATGAGCGGTTCGTAGAGCGTCCAGCCGCGCTGCTGCTTGCCGCCGAACGTCCAGTCGAGGCGGCCGCGCAGCTCGTCGTTCTGCCTGACGGCGGTCGGGGCGACCGCCACGTCCGTCTCGGCGACGGCCGCCGGGAGCG
>DATCVD010000508.1:0-5793 GCA_036567125.1 Pyrinomonadaceae bacterium
GGGCCGCGGTCGCGGGCGGGGCGGGGAAGCGCCGGACGCCGTGGCCGCTCGTCGTCGTCGCCGTGCTGTTCGTCGTCGTGCCTTTTTTGAGTTGGTACGGCACGACCTTTCTGCGCCCGCTCGACGACGAGAAGATCGGCGAGTACCTGAACGACGCCGCGAAGCCCCGCCACGTGCAGCACGCGCTCGAACAGATCGACAAGAAGATTGTCGCCGGCGACGCGGGCGCGCGCCGTTGGTATCCGCAGGTGGTGAGCGTGGCGTCGAGTCCCGTCGCCGACCTGCGCATGGCCGCGGCGTGGGTGATGGGCGATGACAACCGCGAGCCGGAGTTCCGCGAGGCGCTCGCCCGCCTGCTCGAAGACCCGGAGCCGGCGGTGCGCCGCATGGCCGCGCTCTCGCTCTCGCGCTTCGGCGACGAACGCGCCCGCCCCGAATTGCTTGCGATGCTGCGGCCCCACGTCTTCAAGTCGCCGCTGGGCGGGACGCTGCTGACGGCCCTGCCCGCCGGCTCGCGCGTCCACCGCGAGGCGCTCGTCGCGCGCGTGCGCGAGCCTTCCGGCGGCGTGCGCGAGGTGCGCGCGCCCCTCGCCGGAAAGATCGAGCGTGTGAGCGTCGCGGCCGGCGCGGGCCTGAGCGCGGGCGACGAATTGCTCGTCCTCGCGCCCGACGCCGATAACGTCTTGCAGTCGCTTCGCGCCCTGACGCTCGTCGGGCGGGGGGCGGATTTAGGCGAGATCGAAGTTTACGCGCGGGGCGTCGAGGGGATGCCGGACGGCGTGCGCGAGCAGGCGCGCCTGACGGCCGAAATAGTCGGCCCTCGCGGCGCGCGGGAACAAAAATGAGCGCGCGCCGGACTCGGTCGGGCGCGCGCTCGGTCGAGATTTCGTTGGAGAGACTTCAGCGGTTGGCCGGGTTGTCGGGCAGCGTGATGCCGTGCGCGGCCTCCCACAGGTCGGTCGGCACCATCTCGATGGCGTCCCACGGGCAGCCGTCGAGGAACGCGCCCTCCGGCCCCTTGCTGATGCACTTCTGGCAGCCGATGCACAGTTCGGGATCGACCTCGATGCGGCCGAACGGCGGGTGATCCTCGTCCGGCACCCAGAACATGCAGGCTTCGATGGGGCAGTACTCGATGCAGGCCGGCGAGCCGGCGCAGCCCGTGCAGCAGTCGGTCGTGACGGCGAGGATGCGCGGCTTCTTGCGGCGCGCGGCCTTGCCGTCGCCGACGGACATCGGCCAGTGCTTCTGGATGACCGTGATCATTTTCGACTTACGCTCCGTGACAGGCCCGGCGGGTGTAGGAAGACGCAGACACTTTAGCACGGCCGCGCCGCGCCGCTCAATCGTTTCCGCGCGCGCGGCGAGCCGCCCGCGCCTTGAAACCGCGGCCGCAAACGGGTAAAACTTCGGCCACGCCACGAACACGCTCGAAGGAGAACCGAAACCGAATGAAGACTGTCGCCGGAATCTTCCACACCCGCGCCGACGCCGAGCGCGCCATCGAAAGCCTGCGCTCACAGGGCGTCGCCGACGAGCGACTCAACCTGCTCACGCAAGGCTCGTCGGCCGAGGATCTCGCGGACGCAATTCCGACCACCGAGACCGAGCAGCCGGGCATGGGACAGGCAATGGGCACGGCCGTCGGCGGCGCGCTGGGCGTGGCGGGCGGCGCGCATCTCGGCGCGGTCATCGCCACGTCTTTGATCCCCGGCGTCGGCCCCGTCCTCGCCATCGGGATGATCGGCGCGGCGCTGCTCGGCACGGGCGGCGTGCTCGCCGGACGCGCGGCCGGCGAGGCGCTCGAAGACAACATCGCGCCGGAACTGCCGCACGACGAGCTGTACATCTACGAGGACGCGCTCCGGCAGGGCCGCACCGTCATCATCTGCGCGGCCGAGGACGACGGGCAGGCCGCGAGCGTGCGCGCCGCCTTCGACGCGGCCGGGGCCGAATCAGTCGACGCCGCGCGTGATACTTGGTGGCTGGGCTTGCGCGACGCCGAGGCGGAAACCTACGCGGCCGGCGGGGCGGACTTCGGCGAGGCCGAGCCTTACTACCGCCGCGGCTTCGAGTCGGCGCTCCACCCGCGGGCGCGCGGCAAGTCTTACGAAGAAGATTTGGAGCGGCTGCGCGAGTGCTACGGCGACGAGTGCGACACGCACGCCTTCCGCACCGGCTACGGGCGCGGGCGTGCCTACCACCAGAAGTTCGGCGGGGGCGAGGGGAGTTGAGGGACGCGCTGCTGAGCGTCGTCGTCCTCGTCGTCATCCTCGGCGCGAGCGCGCTCGTCACCAACTGGTTCGCGCGGACGATGTACAACCGCTGCCAGTCGTGCGGCACGCTGAACGCGCGGCGGCGGCTGGAGTGCCGCGCGTGCACTCAGGTTCTAAAAAAGACTTGAGCGCGCCGCGGCGCATGAGTCTCATGCGCGCCGCCCCGCGCCGGGTCATCGCCGCGCGCGAGCCGCCGCGGCCGGCGAGGTTGTTCGCGGCTTACGAGGTTGTTTAGGTGAAACGCCCCGCCAGATTCTTCTGCCTGCTACTGATCATTACGGCCTTGAACACAGACGCAAATTCGCAAGCGCAGGGATCGCAGTCGCCGCCCGTCCCGCCCGAGTGGCTGACGCACGCCGAGCGCACCGACTACCGCGAGACGCCGAACTACGCGGACACGCTCGCCTACGCGCGCAAACTCGCCGCCGCCTCGCCGCTCATCCGCCTCTCGGACTTCGGCCGCAGCGGCGAGGGCCGGCCGATGGCCGTGCTCGTCGCCGCGACCGGCGACGACTTCACGCCCGCGGCGGCGCGGCAGGCCAACAAGGTCGTCGTGCTCGTGCAGGCCAACATCCACGCGGGCGAGACGGACGGCAAGGACGCGGGGCTGGCGCTCCTGCGCGACATCGCCGTCCTGAAAACCCAGCCGCGCCTGCTCGACCGCGTCGTGCTCGTCTTCATCCCCGTCTTCAACGTGGACGGCCACGAGCGGCGCAGCCCCTTCAACCGCATCAACCAGAACGGCCCCGAAGAGGTCGGCTGGCGCGCGACGACCTCGAACCTCAACCTCAACCGCGACTACATGAAGCTCGACGCGCCGGAGACGCGCGCGTGGATGCGCCTGTGGAACGAGTGGTCGCCCGATCTGTTCATCGACTGCCACGTCACCGACGGCGCGGATTTTCAGTACAACCTCACTTACCAGTATGAGCAGCATGAGAACATTCCCGAACCCCTGCGCGGCTTCATGAAGGCCGCCTTCGAGGGGCGGATCATGCCGGCGGCCGAATCTTACGGCAACCTGATCGCCACCTACATGGTCTTCCGCGACAACCGCGACCCGGCGGGCCGCGGCGTCGAGGGCTTCATCGGCACGCCGCGCTTCGCCACGGGCTACACGCCTCTGCGCAACCGCCCCGGCCTGCTCATCGAGACGCACTCGCTCAAGCCCTACCGGCCGCGCGTGCGGGGGACTTACGACGTGCTGCGCGCCGCGCTCGAAGACGTGAACCGCGACCCGGCGGGCTGGCTCCGCGCCGTGCGCGAGACGGACGAGGCGGTCACGAGGGAGGGCGCGAGCTACGATCCTTCGAGGAAAGTCCCGATCAGGCTCGCCTTCACCGACAGGTCGGTGCCGCTCCGGTTGAAGGCCGTCGAGTTCAGGGTCGAGCAGAGCGACGTGTCGGGCGCGCCGCGCGTCATCTACGGCGACAAGCCGGTGGAGCTGACCGTCCCGTTCTACAACGAGGCGCGGGCCGTCCAGACGGTGACGGTGCCGCTCGCCTACGTCGTCCCGCCGCAGTGGCAGAAGGTCGTCGAGGTGCTCGCGCTGCACGGCCTCAGGTTGCAGCGGTTGGCGGAGCCGCTGACCGTCGAGGTCGAGAGTTATCGTTTCTCGGAGGTGAAGTGGTCTCAGTCCCCGTTCGAGGGGCGCGTGCCTGTTTCGCAGAAGAACCAGCCGCTCCGGGAGACGCGCACTTACCCGGCCGGCTCGGTCGTCGTGCCGATGGCGCAACCCGCGGCGCGCGTCGCGCTCTACCTGCTCGAACCCGACTCGCCCGACTCGTTCGTCGCGTGGGGCTTCTTCAACACGATCTTCGAGCAGAAGGAGTACGGCGAGAATTACGTCCTCGAAAAGCTCGCGCGCGAGATGCTGGCGAAGGACGAGAAGCTGCGGCGGGAGTTCGAGCAGCGCGTGGCATCCGACCCCAAGTTCGCCGCCAGCCCGCGCGAGCGGCTGCGCTTCTTCTACGAGCGCTCGCCCTACTGGGACAGGGAGATGAACGTCTACCCGGTCGGCCGCCTCACCGCGCCGCTCAAGGCGAAGCTGACGGACTTCGGGCGCTAGAAGATCGGGCGGCGATTTAGTCGCCCTTGAAAGCGAGAAGGGACGCCGACCCGTTGCGGGCCGCGTCCCCGTTCGCTATTTAATTGTGTGCCGTATCTACCGGGCCGGGCCGGTTAGACCGTGCGCCTGCCGGTCAGCAGGTTGATGAGCAGCACGACGAGCGCCACCACGAGGAGCAGGTGGATCAAGCCACCGCCGACGCCGCCGATCAGGCCGAGAAGCCACAACACCAGAAGCACCACCAGAATCGTCCACAACATCTTAGCGTTCTCCTTCCCCAAAGGTTGTTCTCAACTAAGTCTGGTTCAACCGAACCCGCCGCCGAAGTAGTGGTGCAACGGCCATGCCAACGGCACGAGGGCCGCCCGCGCGAGTCGTTAAGTCCTGCTATTCCTAAACTTGCCACCGCCGCGCGGCAACCCTCGCGGCCGCCGGTTTCGCGCGCCCCGTCCCAGTTGAATGCAGCCATTCCGAGCCGCAATCGTGCGCGTGTTCGGAATCAAATCAAACCTTGCGCGAATCGCGCGGGTGAAAAAACGACGGCCAACTTGAGAGGAATCTCTCACATCCGAATGGCCGGAGGCCGTGGCGAAGTTTTAAACCCGCTGCGCCGTCGTCGGCCGGGCAGGCGACGCGCGGCGCGAGTTTTTGAAAAGTCGAGGCTGGACTTGTCCGCGACGCGGATGATAGAGTGAGTTCGGGTCGGCGCGCTGCCCCGCGCGACCGAACCCCACGCAAAGTCCTGCCGCAACATCCGCGCGACGGTCTTTCGCAAGTCCCCAAGAACAATTTCATTCGGTAGCAGGCTCTTTGTCTTAATCGAGAGTGCGGCCCTCCCCCTTTTCCGGGCCGCGACACTTCGGAGAGTTTTATGCCCTTGTCACGTCTCATCCCCCGCACGCAACAGCGCAACGCGCGCGTCGCCGCCGCCTCCTCGCTCCTCGCGATAACCGCGGCCGTCGGCGTCCACTTCTACACGCAGAGCCGCCTGCCCGTCGTCGAGGACGTGAACTACACGCAACTGCGGCAGACCGTCTCCGACAACGCCGGGCGGTCGCTCCTCGTTGACGGCGAGATGCTCATCGTCACGCGCGCCGACGGCTCGAAGGCGCAGGCCGTCGTGACCGATGCGCCCGCCCGTCAGGAGATCGTCAAGGCGTTCAGCGAACGCGGCCAGCAGATCGAGTTCCGCTCGATGCAGCCCGGCACGCTCTCGTCCGTGCTCAACTGGGGGTTTGCCTTCCTGATGCTCGGCGTGATGGCCTTCATCGGCTGGCGCGTTTACGCGAGCATGGGCGGTCACGGCGGCGAGTTCCGCGTCGAGGACGAGGGCGGCACGCAGGGCGTCACGTTCGACGACGTGGCCGGCGTCGACGAGGCGAAGGCCGAGCTGGCCGAGACCATCGAGTTCCTGCGCGACCCCTCGCGCTTCGCCTCGGTCGGGGCGAA
>DATCVD010000509.1:0-3549 GCA_036567125.1 Pyrinomonadaceae bacterium
TCCCGTTCTCTACACGTGCGCCCCTGCCCGCGCTGCGCGAGCGCCTCCGAGAGCACGGCCTCGACGCTGCGGCCGCTGACCGTGATCTCGTTGAACAGGTCGAGGTCGCGGAAACGCTGCACGGCGTTGCGCTGCAACCCCAGCCCGAACGAGACCATCGTCACGATGACGGCCACGCCGACCAGCACGCCCACGGTCGTCAGCGACGCGCGCAGCTTCGACTCGCGCAAGTTCCTCAAGGCCAGCCGGATGATGTCCCAGAATTTCATGAATGGCCGTTAGCTGTTAGCTGTTAGCAAAACGAACCTCGCGCCGAAAGTTGAACAGTGCCGGATGGAAAGCGTTGACCTCTTCTGGCTAACAGCTAACAGCTAACAGCTAACAGCTAATAGCTTCCTCAGTTGAGCGCCGCCGCTTGAAGGCGCAGCTTCTTGAGTTGGTCGCGGACGAGCGCGGCGTCGGGCGCGTCGCCGGCCTCTTCGAGGTAGGCGCTCATCTCGGCGACGGCCTCGTTGTAGCGTCCGAGCTGGCCGAGGAGCGCGCCGCGGTCGCGCCGCTCGGCGTGCGCTTCCGGCTCGACGAGCAGGATGCGCTCGACGACCGCGAGCGCGCGGCGGTAGCGACGGCCCTGCGCGTAAACGGCCTTCAGGTTGCGCAGCAGGCGGGCCAGTATCTCGCGCGGGCCGGAGGCGCGCAGGTGCTCCTCCGCGAGCGCGACCTGCCCGCCGTAGAGCGTGTCGAGCAACTGCTGGCAGTCGTCTTCGCCGACGACGCGCTGGTTGAACGGATCGACGAGCGCCGTCACCTCCGCGCCCCCCACGCTCGCCCGCACGCGCACGACGAAGTGGCCGGGCAGCCCGACGCCTTCGACCTCCAACCCGGCGCGGCGGCCCAGCTCCATGTAAACGACCGAGAGCGTTATCGGGATGCCGCGCCGGTCGTCGACGACGCAGGAGAGCAGGCTGTTGCGCGGGTCGTAGTAGTTCTCCTGATTGCCCCGAAAATTCGACTCGTCGAAGACGAAGCCGTTGAGCGCGCCGACCGGGTCGTGCGGCGAGGCCGCGACGCGCGCGCGCGCCCGCAGGCCCAACTCAAGCAGGCGCGCGCGGTAGCCGTCAACGTCCGTGCCCGGCCGCTCCTCGGCCGCGACGAGCAGCGCGGCGTGCGCGAGATCGATTGCGCCCGCGGGCCGCTCGACCAGCTCCGCGAAGCGCCGCCGCGCCTCCGCGGCCAACAGTTTTCCGTCAGGAGTCACGCGGTGAGTATGAACGATGAGAGACGGAATCCAGAAGCCGGAAGCCGGGGGCCGGAATGAGGACTGAAGCGGCTTTCATTCCGGCCCCCGACTCCCGGCTTCCCGATTCCGGGTTCCGTCTTCTCACCTTTCGCCGAAGACGTGATAGACCGCGTCGGGCGTCCAGTCGGAGAGGCGCGCGGTGACCACGTCGGCCCCGGCCGCGCGCAGCGCCGCTTCCGAGACCGTGTTGGTGACGCCGAGGGTGCGCATCCCGGCGGCCTTGCCGGACTGGATGCCGGGCGGCGAGTCTTCGACGACGAGGCAGCTCGAAGCCGACGGCGGCCGGTGCCCGCCGCGCCGGTCGCGGTTGAGCTGTTCGAGCGCGCGAAGGTAGCAGGCCGGGTTGGGCTTGCACGCGCCGGGCGGCACGTCCTCGGCGCTGACGATTGCCGCGAAGTGGCCGGCGAGTTTGGCGCGCTCAAGCACGTACCCGATCTCGTCGCGCGTCGCCATGCTGACGACGGCGAGCGGCCACACGCGCGAGGCCGCCTTGATGAACGTGACGACGCCGGGGAACAGCGGCAACTCGTCCTTGATCAACCCGCGGTGCAGCTCGGTCTTGCGGCGGAAGACGGACTGCAACTGCTCGGCGTCCGGCGTCCGGCCCGCGCGCTCGAAGGCGGCGCGGGTGAAGGTCAGGTCGTCCATGCCGAGGCAGTCGTAGTAGTCCGCCTCGGTGAGCGCGACGCCCTCGGCCTCAAGCGCCTGCTGGTAGGCTTTCAGTTGCAGCGGCTCGTCGTCGATGATGACACCGTTGAAGTCGAACAGGATCGCTCGGATCATCTCTCGGCTCGTTCGCGGTTCGGATTTGTTGTTGGAACGCGGACAGGATAACAGAGGTCAGAGGCTGGGGGTTAGAGGCTAGTGAAGAAATGTCTTTTCTAGCCTCTAACCTCTAGCCTCTGACCTCTGTTATCTCGTCGCCGTTCGCGTCGCGGCCGGTGTGGCCGATGAGGACTTCGTTCTGTTCGGCGAACAGGAGGGGGAGGCGTTCGCTCTCCAACACGTCGAGGCGGCGGAGGATTTCTTCGATGGCGAGTTCGTTCTTGAGGTTGACGCGGTAGTCGTTCTCGGCGCGCAGGCGCTCCTTCTCGGCCTGCCGGTTCTGCGACATCAGGATGATCGGGGCCTGCACGCCCGCGATGATGCCGAGCACGAGCGCCAGCAGGTCGAAGGGCGACGGGTCGAAGGCGGCGTCCTGCCCCCCGAAGTGTTCGAGCGCGCCGTTGACGAGAGACCAGAGCAGGATGAGCACGCCCGTGGCGATCACGAAGCGCCAGCCGCCGAAGAAGACGGCCAGCTCGTCGGCGACGCGGTCGGCGCGCGTCATGCGCGCTTCCTCTTCCTCGTTGACGTTGCGCGTGACGCGCTGGTGGAGCAGCTCGTCCGTCCGGCGCAGGCGATCCGAGATGGCCGAGACCATCGCGAGCGCGACTTCGGGGTTGCGGCGGACGAAGGCGTGGAAGTCTTCGCGCCGCAGCTCGGCGAGGGCGGCGTCGGCCGCGACCTGCGCGAAGGCCGCGCGCGGCTTGCCGTCCACGAGCGCCATCTCCCCGAAGAAGTCGCCCTGTTCGAGTTCGGCGAGCGTCACCTCATCGCCGTCCTCGTCGATGATGTAGATGCGCACCGCGCCGCCTTCGATGAGGTACATCGCGTCGCCGCGGTCGCCGCGCTTGAACAGCAGCGTGCCGGCGGGCAGCGCGCGCACGCGCAGCAGGTCGCGCAGCTCCGTCGCCGCGTCGTCCGTCAGCGACGCGAACAGCGGGACAGTCCGCAGCGCCTCCAGCGTCATCGGCGAATGTTCGGCGGCGGCACTCATGTGATGAACCTCAGCGGGCGTGAATCGTGGACGGGAGCGATTAGCTGTTAGCTGTTAGCTGTCAGCCGGAAGAAGACAACGTTCGGTTCTCGGCTTTGCTAACAGCTAACGGCTAATCGCTAACAGCTTCCTTTCCCGGTTCACGGCTTTCCACGATTTTTCCGTCCTTCATGTTGACGGTGCGGTCGGCGAAGCGCGCGGCCAGCTCGCGGTCGTGCGTGACCATCAGGACGGTCAGGCGGTCGCGCTCGACCATCCGGCGGAGCAGCCCGAGCAGTTCGGCGGCGCGGGCCGAGTCGAGGTTGCCGGTCGGCTCGTCGGCGAGGAGGAGGCGCGGGCGGTTGGCGAGGGCGCGGGCGATGGCGACGCGCTGCTGCTCGCCGCCCGAGAGCTTGTTCGTCCGCCGCTTGATCTTCTCGCCGAGACCGAGTTG
>DATCVD010000510.1:0-5815 GCA_036567125.1 Pyrinomonadaceae bacterium
GGGCGCGCCCGCGCTAATCTTCGGGCGCGGCGAGGGCGGCGAGGACGCCTCGCGGGTTGATGATCTCTTTCAGCCGCGCGTAAGGGATCAGCACCTTCGGCTCGCCTTCGGCGTAGGACGCGACCTGATACTCCTTGAAGATGACGACCAGCCCGCGCGGCGTCAGCACCCACGCGCCGTAATTCTCCGGGGTCGGGTCTGCGCCCTCGGCCCAGCTGTCGACTTCCGTAAAATGCTTGGTGAGCTGGCGGCTGAGGTCTTCGCGGCAGATGCGCGAGAGGGTCTCCAAATACTCGGAGCCGGGCCGGAACAGATCCGCCAGCTTGAGCACGCGGCCGCGCTTGAGATCGTAGTTGAGGACGCGCGGGTAGTGGAAGCCGTGCGCCGCGCCCCACCTGTAGCCGTCGACGTAAAAGAGGACGCTGACGACTTCGTCCGTGGCGAAGATGACTTTGTGCGTGACGGAGTGGTACTCCTCCGCGTCGCTGAAGTGCGGGTTCTTGTCCTTTTCGCGGTCGGGTGTGTCCGGCAGCAAGGGGGCGATCTCGGCGCGGACGAGCGCGTCAACCTCGCGGTTGAACTTCGCGGCCGCGCGGCTTTTATCGCCCGCGAGCTGCGGGTAGTCGGCGGCGATCCGAAATTCGTTCCGGGTCAGCCGCTTCTCGAACGTCCGCTCCTCGAACCGGCGGCCGCCGCTCAGGCGGACGACCGACTCGAAAGCCTCCGCCCCGTTGGCGCGGGCCGGCAAAGTTTCGCTGCCGGCGTTCGGCCCCGACGCCGCGCCGCCCGCTTCCGGCGCGGCCCGAGTCGGGTCAGGCATTTCGGCCAGACGCGACGCCGCGGCCGGGGCTATTTCCACCTGTTGCGGGGTGGCGCAGGCGCAGCAGAGCGCGAGGGACAGGGCGGCGGGCGCGAGCCGCGCGCGGAGGCCACGCGCTCCGGCGCGCGTTTGGGTCGTGCTTGGCGGGTGCGTGCGGCTGGGCTTCATCTCGTCGTCGCTCGCTGCGGCCGCTCGTAGACGACGCGGCCGTTGAAGATCGTGATGTGCGGTTCGGTGTTGAGAATCTCTGCGGGCGGGATCGTCAAAAGATCGCGCGTGTGGACGACGAGGTCGGCGAGCATCCCCGCCTTGATCTGGCCCTTGTGCTGTTCCTCGAAGGAGGCGTAGGCCGGCTCGGCCGTGTAGCAGCGGATGGCGTCGGCGACGGGGAGGCGCTCCTGCGGCCACCAGCCGCCGGCGGGCTGGGAGTCGGTGCTCTGGCGCGTGACGGCGGCGAACAGCCCGAGGTACGGGCTGATGGGTTCGACCGGCCAGTCCGTGCCGAAGGCGACGCGGACGTTGTGCGCGCGCAGCGTGTGCCACGAGTACGCGCCAAGCACGCGGTACTCGCCGAGGCGATCCTGCGCCCAGCGCTTGTCGGAGATCGCGTGCGACGGCTGCATCGAGGCGATGACGCCGAGTTCGCGGAAGCGCGAGAAGTCGGCGGGCGAGACGACCTGCGCGTGCTCGACGCGGTGGCGGATCAGCGAGTCGGCGACCTTGCCCGCGGGGATGTGAATCTCGCTGCGCGAGAACACCTGCGCCGTCTTGTTTTGGCCGAGCGCGGACTCGAAGGCGTCGAGCGCCATGCGGTTGGCGCGGTCGCCGATGGCGTGGAGCGTCAACTGAAACCCGGCCGCGGCGCGCTCGTCGGCCATGCGGTTGAGTTCTTCCGCGGGGCGGCGCGGGATGCCGCTGTTCTGGGGATCGTCGGCGAAGGGCGCGAGCATCGCGGCCGTGCGCGAGCCGAGCGTGCCGTCCACGAAGCCCTTGAGCGCGGTGATGCGGATGCGGAGCGGATCGACTTTGAGCGCCGCGAACTCGTCGCGCTGCCGCCGCAAAGTTTCGACGGGCGTGTCGAAGCTCAGCCACTCGGCGACGCGCACCGTCAGCCTGTCGGCGGCCAGCAGCTCGCGGTAGAGTTCGAGCGCGTCGTAGCCGGAGACGGCGTCGTTGATCGAGGTGATGCCGTAGCGGCGCGCCTCGGCCAGCGCCAGCTCAAGCGCGCGCAGCTTCTCCTCGCGCGTCGGCGGCGGCACGTGGCGGCCGACGAGGTTGGCGGCCGTCTCCTTCAGGATGCCGGTCGGCACGCCCTGCGCGTCGCGCAGCAGCTCGCCGCCGTCGGGGTCGCGTGTCTCGCGCGTTACATTCGCGCGTTCGAGCGCGAGCGAGTTGGCCCAACTGACGTGGCCGTCGACGCGCGTCACGAAGACCGGGTGGCGCGGCGCGACCTCGTCCAAATCCGCCCGCGTCGGCCACTGGCCGCCCCAGAGCGTGTGATCCCAGCCGCGGCCCAGAATCCAAGAGCCGGCGGGCAGCTCGCGCGCCTTCTCGGCGATGCGCCGCTTCGTCTCGGCGAGCGTGGTCGCGCCGCCGAAGTTCACGAGCATCATCGAGCGGCCGCCGTTCAGGAAGTGGATGTGGGCGTCGTTGAAGCCGGGCGTGACGAGCCGGCCGCCGAGGTCGATGGTGCGCGCGCCGGCGTAGCCGCGTCTGATCTCGGCGTCCGTGCCGACGGCGGCGATGCGGTCGCCGTCGATGGCGACGGCCTGCGCCAGCGTCCCGCGCTCGTCGGCGGTGAAGACCTTGCCGTTCGTGAGCACGAGGCTGACGCGCCTCGCGGGGGCGCGACCGCGCGGCTGCGCGGCTGCTGCCGCCAGCAGGTTCAGCAGGACGAGCGAGACGGCGGCGACTCGGCGGAGTTTCGGCATTTGTAAATTCAGGACTCGCGGGCTGGGGACTCGAACACGGACGGGGAATTTATACCACTGATCGACGCCCCGCCCGTAGCGCACGCGCGCGGCACTAACCTGAGATGCGGCGCGTGCTATCATCGCCGGCAAGTTTTTAAAGTTTCGGTCTCGATCTTGAGCGAGGGTTTGCCGATGCGGGTGCTGGTCACGGGCGGGGCGGGTTACATCGGGAGCGTCGTCGCCGAGGAGTTGATCGCGGGCGGGCACGAGGTCGTCGTCTACGACAGTTTGTACAAGGGCCACCGCGCGGCCGTGCCCGCGGGCGCGGAGCTCGTCGAGGCCGACTTGGCTGACGCGGAGACCCTGCGGCGCACCTTCCGCGCGCGCGCCGTCGAGGCCGTCATCCACATGGCCGCCGACTCGCTCGTCGGCGAGTCGGTCGCCGAGCCGGCGAAGTATTACCGCAACAACGTCGTCGCCGGCCTCGCGCTGCTCGAAGCGATGCGCGCCGAGAGCGTCGGCCGCGTCGTCTTCTCCTCGACCGCGGCCGTCTACGGCGAGCCGGACAAGCAGCCGATTGAGGAGTCAGACCCGACGCGCCCGACCAACCCCTACGGCGAGAGCAAGCTCGCCTTCGAGCGCGCGCTCCACTGGCACGAGCAGGCGTACGGCATCCGCTACGCCAGCTTGCGCTACTTCAACGCCGCGGGCGCGACCGCGCACTGCGGCGAGGCGCACGACCCCGAAACACACCTCATCCCCATCGTCCTGCAGGTCGCGGCCGGGCGGCGCGAGCGCGCCGAGATTTACGGCGACGACTACCCGACGCGCGACGGCACCTGCGTGCGCGACTACATCCACGTCGTCGATCTCGCGCGCGCGCACGTCCTCGCGCTCTCGATCTTGGGCGAGCGCAGCGCCGTCTATAACTTGGGGTGCGGCGGCGACGGCTACACCGTGCGCGAAGTTTTAGACGCGGCCCGCGAGGTGACGGGGCGCGACATCCCCGCGCGCACCGCGCCGCGCCGCGCGGGCGACCCGGCCGTGCTCGTCGCCAGCTCCGCGAAGATCAAGCGGGAGCTGGGCTGGTCGCCGCAGTTTCAGGACTTGACAGTGATCGTCCGCTCGGCGTGGGACTGGATGCGGGCGCACCCGCGCGGCTACGACGGCTGAGGGCGCGGGGTTCGAACGCAAGGCCCCCGCGAGCGCCGGGGAGTAACGAATGAGCGCGAACGCTTCCGCGGCCGCCCCGCGCGTGCCGGGCCGGCTGCTGACCGGCGTGATGCCGGAGTTCACGCGCGACTCGCTCGCCTTCGTCCTCAAGGTCGCCCGCGAGTACGGCGACGTGGCGCGCGCCCGCTTCCTCTACCTCGACGCCTACTTCGTCAGCCGCCCCGATCTCATCGAGCGCGTGCTCGTCGCCGAGAACCGCAACTTCATCAAGGCCCGTTCGCTGCGCTCGCCCTTCTTCTCGCGCATCGTCGGCCGGGGGCTGCTCACCAGCGAGGGCGACTTCTGGCGACGCCAGCGCCGCCTCGCGCAGCCCGCCTTCCACCGCGACCGCATCAGTGCTTACGCCGACGAGATGGCCGACTCGGCCGAGCGGCTCGTCGCCGGCTGGCGCGACGGCGAGACGCGCGACCTGCACGAAGACATGCAGCGCCTCACGATGGGGATCGTCACCCGCACGCTCTTCTCCGCCGAGATCAGCGACGCGGACGCCGAGACGATCTGGGAGGCGCTCGCCGAGATCGCGCGCCCCTTCTCGCGCCAAGCCACGCTCAAGTGGATCGCCGACAACCGCCTGCCCACCCCCGCCCGCCGCCGCTTCTTCCGCTCCGTCGCGCGGCTCGACGAGGTCGTCTTCCGCATCATCGCCGCGCGGCGCGAGTCGGGCGAAGACCGCGGCGACCTGCTCTCGATGCTCCTCGCCGCGCGCGACGAGGAGGGCCGCGGCATGGACGACCGCCAGCTGCGCGACGAGGTGATGACCATCTTCCTCGCGGGCCAAGAGACGACCGCGCTCGCCCTCGCGTGGGCTTGGCACCTGCTCGCCGAGAACCCGGAGGCCGAAGCCGCGTTGCACGAAGAGTTGGACGAAGTTTTAGAGGACGGCCGCGGCGCGCGCTTCGCGGATCTGCCGCGGCTGCGCTTTGCCGAGGCGGTCGTCAAAGAGTCGATGCGCCTCTACCCGCCCGCGTGGGGCGTCGGGCGCGAGGCCGTGCGAGACTGCGAGGTCGGCGGCTACCGCATCCCGCGCGGCGCGCAGGTTTTTATGATGGCCTACGCCGTCCACCGCGACCCGCGCTTCTTCCACGACCCCGAATCTTTCCGCCCCGGGCGCTGGACGAACGGCGAGACGGACGATCTCCCTAAGTTCGCCTACTTCCCCTTCGGCGGCGGCCCGCGCCTCTGCATCGGCAACTCGTTCGCCATGATCGAGACCGTCGTCTCGCTCGCAACAATCGCCCGCCGCTTCCGCTTCCGCCACGCCCCCGGCCGCGCCGCCGTCGCGCCGCTCCCCGCCATGAGCCTGCGCCTGCGCGACGGCCTCAAGGTGACGGTCGCCGCCCGTTGAGCCGCGTGCTCACGGGCTGACGCGCAGTAAATCATCGAGTTCGTTCGGCGTCGGCAGGCCGGCGCGCGCGCCGAGGCGGCGGCACTTGAGGGCCGCGACGGCGCAGCCCAGCCGCATGCACTCTTCCAAGTCGCGGCCGTCGAGCAGGCCGTGGATGAAGCCCGCGTGGAAGGCGTCGCCCGCGCCCGTCGTGTCGCGGCACGCGCCGGGCACCGCGAGCGCGGGCGATTCGACGAATCGCCCCTCGTGATAGACGACCGCGCCGCGCGCGCCGAGCGTCATCCCGACGAGCGCGTCCGAGCGCAGGCGCGACTTCAACTCGATGAGGGCCTCGCGCTCTCCGCGCAGGCCGGTCAGCCGGCGCGGGAAGCTCGACGAAGAGATGAGCACGTCGAGGTGCGGGAGCAGTTCCGCGAGTCCTTCGTAGATGTTGTCGATGTCGGCGGAGACGAGGGTGCCGGCGGCGCGGGCCTCGCGGGCGAGGCGCGCGCAGGCCGGCGGGTC
>DATCVD010000511.1:0-5909 GCA_036567125.1 Pyrinomonadaceae bacterium
CGGCGCGCCGCACGCTGCGCCGCTGGAGGCGGCAGGCCGGCGAGTTGTTCGAGCACAAGCCGCGGGAGTTGTGCATCTCGGTCAACGGCTACGCGCAGGGTTCGCGGCGGGTCAGCTCCGAGTTCAACGACATGCAGCTGGTCCTCGACCTGGCCGAGCCCATCAGGTTCGTCGAGGTGTTCAGCGAGCAGCAGATGCGCCTCCTGTTCCTCAACGTCGAGCTCCCGCCGGGGGGCGCATGCGTGCAGCCCTCGAAGGTCGAGCTGAGCGACGGCCGCACGCTCGACCTCACGCTGGAGTTCAGCAGCCCATGGCCCACGTTGCAGGTCGTCTACCATGACCCGGCCTTCGCGCTCCCCGAGGCGAGCGCCGCCCACGGCGATTCCGAGCACGAGTCCGCCGCCGCGGGGCCACACGTCGTCGGCGAGTCCCCCGAAGTTAGCGGGCCGCGCGCCGCGCTCGACGCGTTGAGTTGGAGGACGGCGGGGCTCTGGGGCGCCATCTTCAGCCCACGCCTCTGGCTGCGGCCGGGCTTCGTGAGCGCGGCGGTGGCGCTGGCACTGGTCGCGGCGCTCCTTTTCGCGCGCATGTCAGTGCCGGCCGTCTCCGCGGCCGAGTTGCTCGACCGCACGCTGGCGGCCGAGGAGGAGGTCGCCGCGAAGGAGGACACCGTCGTCCGCCGCACGATGCAGATGGAGGAGCGCGAGGCGGGCGGCGGCCCGCTCATCACGCGCCGGCGGATCGAGACGTGGCGGAGCGCGGCGAGGGGAGTCACGGTGCGCCGCCTCTACGACCACGGGGGCAGACTCGTCGCCAGCGAGTGGCGGCGCGGCGACGGCTCGCGCACGGTCTACCGCCTGCCCGCAGAGGCGCGGGCGGCGGGCGTCGAAGATGCCGCCGCCGAAGTGGCTTGGGTCGTCGAGCCGTCGGCCAGAGACTTTTCCGCGCTGGTCGGAAGGGGCGGCGAGGCCCGGGTAGAGGAGGAGCGCGGCGCGTACGTCATCTCTTACCGCGGCACCGCCGCCGGCTCCGGCGTCGTCTCCGCGACGCTCAGAATCAGCCGCGCCGGGATGCGCGCCACGGGGCAGACGCTGGTCGTCCGACACGGCGGGGCCGCGCGCGAGTTCCGTTTCGAGGAGACGGGGTTCAACCTGCGGCGTTCGTCCGAGACTCCGCCGTCAGCGTTCGAGCAGGACGAGGAGTTTTTAAAGGTCGGCGTGACCCGCACGGTCATCCCGTCCGCGGCCGAAGTGAAGCCCGGCTCCCCGGCAGAGCCACAGCGCCCGGCGCCCGCCAGCGTCACGGCGACGAGCGAGCTGGAGGTGGAAGTGCTGCGCCTGCTCAATCAGGTGGGCGCTGACCTCGGCGAGCAGATCAGCGTGTCGCGGACGCCGGGCGGGCGACTCCGCGTTCAGGGAATCGTCGAGACGCAGGCGCGGCGTGGCGAGCTGATGCGCGCCCTCGCCGCGCTCAGGAACAACCCGGCGGTCGAGGTCGCGGTCAGCACTTCCAGCGAGGCGCTCAGCGCCGACGGCGCGGCGGGCGCCACCCCCGCCCCGGTCGTCCGGCAGGTGGAGCCGAGCGACAGCCGCATCCCGGCCGAGGACGAGATGCGCCGCTACTTCTCAAGGGAAAAGGGGATGTCGGAGGACGAGGCGCAGGCGGCAATTCTGAGCTTCGCGGTTCAGGCTTCGCAGAGGTCGCGTCTGGCGCTCCAGCACGCGTGGGCCATGAAGCGCCTCGCCGGCCGCTTCTCGGAGCGCGAGCTGCGGACGCTCGACGGGACGGCGAGGGCGAAATGGCTCTCGATGATTCGCGAGCACGCCGCCGTGGTGAGGAGTGAGAGCGCGCGGCTGCGGCAGGAGCTGCAACCCATCTTCTCCCGCGCCGGCGGCCTGACCGTTGACGCGGCGGCGCCCGACGTAGAGGTCGCGGACGAGGCGGGGCTGGCGCGGGCCGTCGAGCGCCTGCTGTCGCTCTGCACCGACACGGACAAGGGCGTACGTCTGGCCTTCTCCGCATCGCCGGACGGCTCGGCGGGCACGGCGCTGAAGACGGTCGGTTTCTGGCGCTCGCTCGGGCAGGCGGAGGGGCTGGCCGCGCGCGTCGAGCGCGCGACACAGAAGATGCAAAAGACTCCCGACACGCCGGCGCAGGGTGCGCCGGAGGAGAAGTAAGCCATGGCCGGGTCGTTGGGACATATGGTCTTGCGCACACTCGGGGTCGGGCTCCTCTGCGCGGCGTTGTCCGCGGTCTGTGCCGCGGGGGCGGCGGTGCGCCCCGCGGGTTCGGCGGCGCTCGTCTCGTCACTGAGCGGGACGGTCGTCGACCAGAACGGCGCGGTCATCCCCGGCGCGCGCGTGATGGTCTCGAACCCCGAGACCGGGCTCCAGCGGCAGGTGCTCACCGACGAGGAAGGTCACTTCGTCTTCCCGATGCTCCCGCCCGGCACCTACGTTTCGAGGGTCGAGCATCAGGGCTTCGCCCCGGTCGAGATCAGGGACGTGGCGCTGGGCGCGGACGACAGGCTCGTCTTCAGGATTCAATTGAAGGTCGAGAGCGTCGGCTTCTACGTCACGGTCGAGGACTCGGTCGGGGCGCGTTACGAGAACTCGGCGTCCGGTGTCGTCTTCGACCGCCGCGACGTAGAGGCGCTGCCGCTCAACGGGCGAAGCCTCCAGTCGCTCTTCGAGTTCGTCCCCGGCGCCGTCCTCACCCGCGCGAGCTTCGGCGAGCAGGGTCAATTCTCCGTCAACGGCCAGCGCGCCAACGCCAACTACTTCACCGTGGACGGCGCCTCGGCCAACTTCGGAGTGAGCGCCGGGGGCGCGCCCGGCCAAGCCGCGGGGGGCTCGCTCCCCGCCCTCACCGCGCTCGGCAGCACGCACGCGCTGGCCTCCGCCGAGGCGTTGCAGGAGGTGCGCGTCCTCACCTCCGCTTACGCCCCCGAGTTCGGGCGGACGCCGGGCGCGCAGGTCAGCTTCATCACACGCTCCGGGACGAACGAGTTTCGCGGCGCGGCCTACGAGTATTTCCGCCACGACGCGCTCAGCGCCAACGACTGGTTCGCCAAGAACCGCGGGCTGAAGAAGGCCCGCCTGCGCCAGAACAACTTCGGCGCCGTGCTGGGCGGCCCCCTCGTGAGGGACAGTCTGTTCTTCTTCGCGTCGTACGAGGGACTACGGCTCGTTCACCCGCAGGCGGTCATCACCGAAGTCCCGGCGACGGACGTGCGCCGGGCCGCGCCCGAGTCGCTGCGCCCGTACCTCGACGCCTTCCCCCTGCCCAACGGCCCCGAGTGCGTCTGCGGCCTCGGCGTGTTCGCGGCCAGCTACTCCGACGCGGCGCGCATGGGCTCGGGGGGGCTCCGCCTCGACGCGTCTGCGGGCGAGAAGTGGCTCCTCTTCGGCAGGCTCAACCTCACTCCGTCCGAGGTCACGCAGCGCGGCCGCGGCTTCATCCGCGGGGCGAGCGCGCAAGGACTGAACACCCTGAGCCACACCTCCGTGACGACGCGCACACTCACCTTCGGCGCCACGCACTTCGCCTCGCCCAAAGTCACCGCCGAGATGCGGGTCAACTGGAGCGTCAGCCGCGGGGCCACTTGGTTCGAGCTCGACGACTTCGGCGGTGCGCGGCCGCTCCCGGCATCGCTCCTCCTGCCGTCCGACGTTGCCCCGAGCGACGCCAGCTTCTTCCTGTCGGTCAACGGCGGCCTCAACACGAGCCTCGCGTGGGGGAAGGGCGCGGACAACACTCAGCGCCAGTTCCACCTGCCGGGCAGCGTGACCTTCGTCGCCGGCGATCACCTGCTGAAGGTGGGCGCCGACTACCGGCTCCTGCTGCCCGTCTACGGCCCGCCCGGCTACACACAGGCCATCACCTTCAACGGGGCGCTCGGCCGCACCCCCAACGAGGCCGCGGAGGGGACGCTCGCCTCGGGCAGGGCTGCCCTCGCGCTCGTCACGGGCGAACCCGGGCCGCGCACGCTGTCCTTCGTCAACTTCTCGGCCTTCGCGCAGGACACTTGGCGCGCCGCGCCGCGGCTGACGCTCACCTACGGCCTGCGCTGGGAGCTCAACCCGCCGCCCACGGAGAGGCGCGGGAGGCACCCTTCGTTCATCGCGCTGAACAGGGGTGAGGCCGCCCCGCCCGAGCTGGCGCCGCCGGGCACCGCGCTCTGGGAGACCAGCTACGGCAACTTCGCGCCGCGCGCGGGCGCCGCTTACCAGCTGTCGAGGGGCCGGGGGACGGTCGCCCGGGGCGGGTTCGGACTCTTTTATGACCTCGGGACCGGGCCTGCGGGACAGGCATTCGGCAGCGTCTTCCCTTACGTCTCGACCCGGCGCGCGAGGAGCGTCTTGCTCCCACTTCAGGAGGAGCTCGCGGCGCCGGTGACGGCGCCCGGCCAGCAGCAGCCGCCCCTCGTAGGCACCGTCTACGCCTTCGACTCGCACCTGAAGCTGCCCTACTCGCTCCAGTGGGGCGCCGCCGTCGAGCAGCCGCTCGGGCGCGAGCAGCTCTTCACGGCCGCCTATGTCGGCAGCGCCGGCCGGCGGCTCCTGCGCGAGGTCGTACAGCCGCTGGGCGCGAGGTTCCGCGAAGTGCGGCACGTCACCAACGACTCCCGCTCCGACTACCACGCGATGCAGTTACAGTTCCAGCGCCGCGCGGCGCACGGGCTCCAGGCTTGGGCCTCCTACACTTGGGCGCACGCCACCGACGACGCCTCGGAAGAGTCCTCGCTGATCGCGCCCATCAGCGCCGCACTGAAGCACCCGCGCGGCCCTTCGAACTTCGACGTGCGCCACTCGCTGGCCGCAGCGGTGACCTACGACCTCCCGGGGGTGTCGGGGGGCGGCCCGCTGGGCGGGCTCCTGCGCGGCTGGGCGGTGGACGCCACCCTGAAGGCGCGGAGCGCGACCCCCTTCAGCGTCGTCTTCCTGACCGACCTCGCCAACGGCGACGTCGCCGAGTTGACCTACCCGGACTTCGTGCGGGGCGTGCCGCTCTACGTCAGCGACCCCCGCTTGGCGGGCGGGAGGCGCGTCAACCGCGCGGCCTTCCTGCCATCCTTCAGCGGGCGCAACCTCGGGCGCAACAGCCTGCGCGGCTTCGGCTTCTCGCAGGTGGACGTCTCCCTCAGGCGCCAACTCAACCTGACGGAGCGCGTCCGGCTCCACCTGCGCGCGGAGGTCTTCAACCTCTTCAACCGTCCCAACTTCGGCAACCCCGTCAACGACCTCCGGAGCAGCCTGTTCGGCCAGTCCGTGCAGACGCTCGGGGGTAGCCTCGGGGCCGGCGGCGTCAACGGGGGCTTGAGCCCCGTCTACCAAGTGGGCGGCCCGCGTTCGGCCCAGTTCTCGCTGAAGGTTCAGTTCTAAGCAGCCCGCGGCGAGCGGCGGCGCCCCCGCCGGGCTCTCTCAAACAGGCGCATTCACGACTTTTGTGTGGGAGTTATGAGTACAGAAAACGAGATCAGCGCAGGCGACCGGCAGAAGGTGGACTTCCCCGCTCTGGTCGAGGCTGTTACATATCAGGTGTTGAAGAACGTCGCGCTGGCCCTCATCTCCGACGGGGCGACGCAGGCGCGCGAACCCGCTTCCGGTGCCGAACCGCCGGACGCGCCCGCGCAGATGAGCTTCTACGAAGAGGTGCGCCGGTTCGAGATCGGGCTCATCACGCGGGCGCTGCAGCAGGCTCATGGGAAGCAGAGGGAGGCGGCGCGGCTCCTCGGCCTCAAAGCCACCACGCTCAACGAGAAGATGAAGCAGTACCAGATGCGCGGGAACAATAGGGCGTCGGCCTCCCCGCAACCCCCGAGCGACGGGGGGGGCTCACGTTCGGCCAGCGCCTGACGGCGGCGCTCGTCTTGACGGCGCTCCCGGCCGCGGCGGCCCCCACGCCGG